>NZ_JBFUIX010000213.1:0-4626 GCF_056401635.1 Paenibacillus sp. P4_E11
TAGCACCCCTATTGTGAAGATGAATCAGATGATTTATCGTCTTGACCGAGTAAACCCTATCGGATATGCACCGGGTAAGCTTAGATTGGCAGAAAGTAACGATTTGGAGCTTATTGCCGACTGGATTCTAGATTTCAATGAAGCGATTGGCGAACGTATAGAGCAAGAGGTTGCCCGGAACAAAGCAAGGGAGAACATAGAAAGCTCATCCCTATACATATGGCATGACGAAGTTGGTGTGAGTATGGCGAAGAAATCGAGGCCTACCCGTAACGGGATCGTCGTGACGCTGGTTTACACCCCACCGGCATACCGGAACAAAGGGTACGCATCCGCCTGCGTGGCCGCATTGAGTCAGCTATTACTCGATGAAGGTTATACATTTTGCAGCTTGTACACCGACTTGGCGAATCCTACTTCGAACAAGATTTATTCGGCCATCGGTTACGAGTCCATTCAGGGATCTATCATGTATCGTTTCGAATAGGGAGGGGAGGAAGCCTACTTTGAAAATACCAGCGATTCAAGCCGCCAAGCAGTTCGTTGCGACGCATTTCCCGCAATGCAGCGTGGCGCTGCTCACAGGAAGTACAACGCGTGGCGAGGAAACGCCGTATTCCGATTTGGACATCATTGTGATTTCGGACGATGAGCCTTCGGCTTACGCAGAAGCCTACTACGAGCAGGGCTGGATGATTGAGATATTGATGCATAACCGTACCACTTACAAAGAGTATTTCAAAAGGGACTGCTTGCGTGGTCGCCCCTCATTACCGCATATGTTCGCCACAGGGGTAATCCTGTTCGACGACGGGACCGCAGTCGATATGATTTGGGAGGCTCGACAGTTATTGGAAGCCGGGCCGCCTCCGTGGAGTGAGCAAGAGATTCGGCGTGCGCGATTCACGATCACGAACCATTTGTTAGATTTGCAGGGTGGTCTTACACCGATGGCGGCCTCATTCGCCATCCATGAGTTGGCTCATGCCTTGCATGAACTAGTGCTTCGAACCAATGGGCACTGGACTGCACGAGGAAAACGCATCCCGGCTGCACTGGAACATTACGACCCTGCATTCTCCAAGCTATTCGATGAAACCTTACAATCTTATAGCTTACGTTCTGATGTAGCGCCTATTATCCATTTTGCCGATGAGACCCTTGCATGCTATGGAGGAAGACTGTTTGAAGGGTATTCATCGAAATAGAACTATTTTTCCCTTACCCATATGGATTAAGCACCGAGTACGGCAAGGATATGATTACCAAGAAATCGTTGAACCCGGATACAGGGACGAAGCAAGTGAAGGATCTGTACGTTTACACGGACATATTGTGGGGGAAAGCAGCCATTATTATGCTGCTGAATACGGAACAAGGCCAACAGTTAAACAATGTGAACCTCCTGGAATGGGAGAATGGCAAGATTGTGCAGTGGAAGGATTATTCGTTTTGTAGACACTTTATGCAAAGTGCCGCAGAGGAACTAGGTTTGCCGCTATCTGATTTTATATAATTCTTACTAGTAGAGGTGCTGAACGATGAATCGAGTAGTATTGTTCGAATTAAGCAGTCAACAACCAGAACGGCAAGCTTCCTTTTACTCCAATGTATTCGGTTGGGAGCTGTCGGAACCGCAGTGGGGCTACAGATCAGCTACAACAGGGCCAAGCGACAGTCGTGGTATCGATGGCGGAATCGCTCAAGGTCCTTCTGAATTCCCACAAGCTACACGCATCACGATTCAAGTCGATTCCATCGATGATGCACTCAACAAGGCTATTGAGAACGGGGCGACGATATCGCAAGCCAAGTTGGACTTTGGAAGCTTCTTCTTGGTATATATCGTCGATCCCGTTGGCGTACATATCGGCCTCATTCAATACAAGTAGTCATGCCAGAATACTAGCTTGTAAGCAATGAATGACCCTATAAGCGGACCGCTCAGGATTAGATACGAATTTTGACGACGATTTTTTTCACATCTTCGGGCTCAATTCGGGTTATACACGGCATATGCGCGTCCTGAGGATACACTAGGGCGAAGCTGCCGACTTGAAGAGCAAGGAAGCTTCCCTCTCCAGCATACAAAGCGTAATCATTCTCTGCATCGTAAGATTTCGTTACCTGCAAGGAATCAATCGGTGCATAACCGAACGATTCGAGTCCTTTGACGATGTATTGGATATCGAAATAGTTACGATGGGCTTCCCACAGCCCGTCTTCCTTTGGCTTCGTCGTATATTGCTGGACGAGAGCAAATATATTGGTGCCGTCGATTTCATATTTTCCAGGTTCCAAAGCATTTAAATCCGTATCGATTAAAAATTGAAACGCCTGACGAAACCGTGGATGAAGCTCATAGTAGATTTTCGAATGATTCAACGTATCAATAATCATAGCCATTCCCCCAGATAAAATGTATTCATGCAATAAGACTTGCCTAGCAGATTATACCACCGCAATATTGCCGCTTACAACAAATAACAATCAGAATCATGCATCTATGAGGCATGATGTTAGAAATCATTGATTTATTTTATTAGCAGCGGATAGTTCTGCCCCATAAGAATTCAAAAGCAAAGACCTCTGGAGTGAAAACTAACTCCAGAGGTCTTTGCTGAATTCAAGTCGTCTATTCGATAATCGTTAAGATTTCGTCTACTTCTTTGCGTGGCAAGCGTCCAGGACGCTCGGAAGGATGACCAAGCGAGATAACCATGTTGATCTCACGGCTCTCATCGATGCCGAGGTACTCACGGAGGCGATGTGCAGCGAGCAGCACCGGCCCGGTCATCGGGCAAGTGGCCAAGCCACGGGCATGAGCGGCCAGCATTAAGTTCTGCGAGGCGAGGCAGCTGCTCTTGATGCCCTCCTCGGCCCACACGGAATCGTCCACAAGGGCAATCGGATCGAAGATCCGTTCGCGGAACTTGGAATTGTACGGAGTGGCGAGGCAGATGATCAGCACGGGTGCGTCGGAGAACGCGGTAGCATAGGGGCCGAACGACTTCGTTAACAAGCGGGCTTCCTTGCTCAGTCCCCGCTCTTCCGCTGCAGCGGCACGCTTATGCAACTCTTCCCATGTGATGGCTTCGATCTCCTTGATCTTATCCTTGTTCATAACAGCGACGAATTCCCATGTCTGTGAGTTCGTGTCACTCGGCGCATATCTTGCACAATCGATCAATTCACGAATATCTTCCACCGATACAGGCTCGTCTGTATATTTTCTAACGCTTCTTCGGTCCAATACGATATGTTTGAAGTCCTCGTAATTCATTTTGCGATTCCGCCTTTATTCTATTTTTGGAGTTGAGCTGTCTTGATAACTATTGTGACCAGGTACTAAATCCCAAACTCCATTATAGCTGAATCGCCAAGCCTTGTCATCCTGCAACGTCGCGCTTACTGAATACGCCCCAAGCGAGGCCGATGAATACGATGTAGTAGATGATGAGCATCGTGACCGAGAATCCTAATGTCATGTCTTCTATTAATGGTTTATGGCCCTTCGTGTATACTTCCAGATCGGTGTTGGCGAACAGGATATACTTGGCCCATTTGTACTTCAGTGCTATCAGTACGTTCATGACCGTACCGGAGACGAAGATCAGAATAAAAGACAGTGCGATTGCCAAGACGCTGCTGCGGAAGACCGAAGAAATCATAAACGCCATAGTCAAGTACATGAACAAGTCGATGGATCGGAAGCCGTAGGATTTCATGATGCTAAGCATGCTTAACCCAGATGCATCCCCGGAATTACCGAAGAACAGCAGTCCCACAATCGCAGAAACGATGTAGAGGAATGCTAAGAGCAGCACTAAGTAAAGGATGGAAGCGATATATTTGGACAGTAATATCTTGGAACGAGTTGCAGGGCGAATCAGAAGGAGCTTAATTGTCCCCCAAGTAAACTCACCCGCAACAATCTCCGCTGTAACGACGACCGAGAACACGAATACGATCAACGTAAAGTTTTTGCAGATGTTCATGAATTGCAGCATATTGCCGCCAACATTACCGTCACTTGAGACAGATTTCAGAATGATCGCCACAACCAGTGTGATGACCAGCAGAAGCCCCATCATAATCAGATTACGTGGACGGCGATAAATTTTCATATTTTCATTTTGAACGAGATTCAGCAGATTAGACAATTTGGCCACCTCTAGTCAATTCCAGGAATTTGTCCTCCAACGTCAGGGAGGCCGTCTTCACCGAGTATACACGCACATTGCCCTGCACGAGCTGCTTGATCGCTTCAGGCACTTGTTCACGCTGCAAGTAGAGCGTCACACCTTCCGGCGTTACGGCTGATTCCACGACGCTGACTGTATCCGCGAGCAGTTGGATGGCACGTTGCGGCTCGTCCACTTCGAACACGACGAGACTCGCCTCGTCATTCTGCTGCTGCACCATCTCGCGCATCGCCTGCACATTGACGAGCTTGCCGTTCTGGATAATGGCTACGCGATCGCACATGAGCTCCATCTCGGATAGCAGATGGCTGGAGACGATAACGGCCGTACCTTCGCTCTTGGCCAGCTGGCGCAAGTAATCACGCAGCTCGCGAATGCCCTCGGGATCGAGGCCGTTCGTCGGTTCGTCCAAGATGAGGAC
>NZ_JBFUIX010000214.1:0-4623 GCF_056401635.1 Paenibacillus sp. P4_E11
CCCAGTGTGGCCGATCACCCTCTCAGGTCGGCTACGCATCGTCGCCTTGGTGAGCCGTTACCCCACCAACTAGCTAATGCGCCGCAGGCCCATCTACAAGTGAGAGCCGAAACCCTCTTTCCCAACCGGATCATGCGATCCAGCCGTGTATCCGGTATTAGCTAACGTTTCCGTTAGTTATCCCAGTCTTGCAGGCAGGTTGCCTACGTGTTACTCACCCGTCCGCCGCTAACCCTTCCCGAAGGAAGAGTCCGCTCGACTTGCATGTATTAGGCACGCCGCCAGCGTTCGTCCTGAGCCAGGATCAAACTCTCCATAATGGTAGAAATTTGACTTGCTCATAAAACGTTACTAGCTTGTTTTTGCGAACCGAAGTTCGCTATACTTGCACGCTCGTTGTTCAGTTTTCAAGGAACAATCTTGTCGTTGTCGGCGATACATCCTCCGAAAGCGACCTGATCAATATACCACATCAGCCTATCTCATTGCAAGAACTATTTTCGAAATCTGATTAACAGATTTATAAGTTCTTGCTAGCTTCTCTCTATTGCTTCGGAAGCAGAATACTAATCTATCACGACTCGCAATCGGAAGTCAAATTGAAAAATATTCCTATAGTACTGCCAGCTTCAAGCCAACAAGCATTAGCACCCCAGGCACTCCGAGCACAACTACGGAAGCTACAGTGGGCAAATTAATCGGAATACGAAACTCTGTATACACGCTAAGGAGATTTAGAAAGTACAACACAAACGCCGCCACCACAATATGGAGCATCGTATAAGCAACCCAGGTTCGCGCATGGCGGTTCCGGAATAACAACATAACGAGCAAAAGTACTGAACTGAAAAATAGTACGGTGAAGAACAAGTTCATATTACCCCTCCGCTGCTTTGGGATAACCGACATATAGAACATGAAGCTTCTGTTGCTTCGCTTTTCGGAGCAGCATTTCATAGCGCTTCTCAGCTGCCTCCAACGCGTATATGGCATAATCGATCTCATCACGCTCCTGTGCGTAGTCAAACTGGCGATGGGCATTCTTCCACTCTTGCAGGGCTACACGGACTTCCTCCATCAACTGCTGCTTGTCCGGCAAACGCTTATCTGGTTGCACACGTCGTATGAACATGCTTGTCAGAAATGCTAATCGACTCATACTGTCACTCCTATCTATAAAATAATCGCTCAATTCTATAAATATGGAGGGCGGTACACATATAGAACAACAAAAAGAACCCTGAACAGCTGTCATCCTAACAGCCACCCAGAGTTCAGTCTACCTGTACGTACTTCACGCCATTAAATCTCTCGTCTTCCTTCCAGTGACTTGGAGAGCGTCACTTCATCCGCATACTCCAAATCCCCGCCTACTGGCAGACCGTGCGCTATCCGGGTTACTTTCAACCCGAACGACTTCACCAGCCTAGACAAATACATAGCAGTCGCTTCCCCTTCAAGATTCGGGTTCGTCGCTAGTATTAACTCCTGCACTTGCTCATCACCCAGTCGCTTCAGCAGCTCTGCCATACGGATTTCATCCGGCCCGATTCCTTCCATCGGAGAAATCGCCCCGTGGAGTACATGATAATACCCACGAAACTCCTTAGTCCGCTCCAATGCCACCAGATCTTTGGGCTCCTGCACAACACAGATTATCGAAGCATCGCGGCTTCGATCCTGACATATGCGGCAAGGGTCTACGTCGGTAATGTTGCAGCATACCGAACAGTAATGCAGATTCCGCTTCACGCTGACTAACGACTTGGCGAAATCAAGCACATCCTCTTCTTTCATCCGCAGCACGTGAAAAGCAAGTCTGCCTGCTGTCTTCGGACCGACGCCCGGCAACCGCGAGAACGCATCAATTAGTTTGGCAATCGGTTCCGGGTAATACAAAGCGTTAGCCCCTTCATCATCAGATCGAAATAATTAACTTAGAACAGGCCTGGCATCTTCATGCCGGCTGTATATTTCCCCATATCCTTCTCAGCCAGTTCTTCCGCCTTGGTCAAAGCATCGTTCACAGCAGTCAAGACGAGATCTTGCAGCATCTCAACATCATCAGGGTCGACAGCCTCAGGCTTGATGACAATATTCGTAACTTTGCGTTGACCAGTAGCCGTAACCGTCACAACGCCGCCGCCCGAAGATCCTTCTACGGTCTTGTTGGCCAATTCTTCTTGTGCCTTCAGCATTTGCTCCTGCATCTTCTTCACTTGCTTCATCATTTGATTCATGTTATTCACAATCGATCATCCTTCCACATCCGTAATGTTCGTTCTATTCCTTAATTACGACTAACTGTTCACCGAATAGCTGGATCGCTTCCTCGATCCACTCTTCCTGCGGCTTGGCTGGAGCTGATCCATCCTCAGCCTCCATGCGCAACTCTTCCGCAGGCTCCTGCGCGACGGCATGCGCTTCCTTCCATTCCTTCATCATAACGGTCGTTAACTTCAACCTTGTACCAAGCAACTCGCTGATGACTTGTTCAATGATTTCCTTATGGGCCGGCTTCTCCGTCGTATCCCGATGCATGCCGCTCTTGAAGGCTAGCAGTATCGCATCTCCGGTAGCCGCAACCAACTCTCCATCTACCAGCCAAGCATGCACGGTAATACGTCGATCCTTCACTAGTTGAAGCACTTGGCTCCACTTGGCCAATACTTGCTTGAACATCTCGGAATCCGTCTGCTGCACGAACCCTTCCAGTTTCACGGATGACTTCAATGCGTTGCTCCCGCTCGTACTGTTCGTACGAGGCGCACTAGGGGAAGGTCTCGATTCCAGCTCCTTCTGCCCCTGAGCAGCAGGAACGACTCCGGATTGCATCAGCTTAGATAACTGTCGTTCCAGGAGATCAACCTTTTGCCGTAGCGCAGATAGTTCCCCTGATGAGGCGCCAGCACCAGCGCCGACACCCTTCCCGGCCTCTGATTGGCTCGCTTCACGCGGCACTTCAATACCGGTATCTTGACTCGTACCGGCTGTCGTGCATATTTTCATAATGGCCACTTCAAGCATCGTCTGGGGCTGAGCCGAATATTTCATCTCCGTCTGGTAACGGTTAAGCACATCAATCATCTGAAACATCTGCTCCGCAGTAAACCGCCCCATCCATTGTCCAGCCTGCTTACTGTCCAGCACCCGTTCGGTCATCTCTTGGGCGCCGGGAACAAGCTTCAGCATCAACACATCGCGGAAGTAGTAGATCAAATTCTCCATACACTTCTCTGCGCTGCGTCCCTCTTGCATAAAGCTCTCGATCATACCCAGACATGCAGCAATGTCCTGGTCGGCGATGGCAGCCGCCAAGCGACCGAATTGTTCGGACGAAATCCCGCCGGTTATAGCCAGAACAGCGTCGTACTTGATCTCGTTGCCCGTATAAGCAATGATCTGGTCAAGTACACTGAGCGCATCCCGCATCCCGCCATCCGACAATCTGGCAATGTATTGAATGGCCTCTGGCTCAGCCTGGACGCCCTCTTGCCCGCAGATGAATTCCAGCCTTCTGATCTGCTCCTCCAACGACACCCTGCGGAAATCGAAACGCTGACACCGTGAAATGATCGTCGCTGGTAACTTGTGAGGCTCCGTGGTGGCCAGGATGAACATAACATGACCCGGGGGCTCTTCCAACGTTTTCAAAAGTGCATTAAACGCCTCGGTTGTAAGCATATGCACTTCATCGATAATATAAACTTTTTGTCTGACTTCTGTCGGCGCGTACTTGGCCTTATCGCGAATGTCACGGATTTCTTCGACACCCCGATTGGAAGCAGCATCGATCTCGATTACGTCCATGACCGCTCCGTCTGTTATTCGAAGGCATGCGGAGCATTCGTTACAAGGCTCCTCGGCAGGGCCGCGCTCACAGTTAACCGCTTTCGCCAATATTTTGGCCGCGCTTGTCTTCCCCGTCCCCCGAGGACCGTTGAACAGATACGCATGCGACATTCGGCCTTCTCGCAACGCGTTCTGAAGGGTCTGTGTAATGTGCTGTTGTCCGACAACATCCCGGAATGCCTGCGGTCTCCAGGTGCGGTATAAAGCGATATGCGCCATATGGATTCTCCCGATCATCCGCGTGATTTCTATAGCATGGTGACTGAACTCCCGGAGCGATTAGACGCCGTTCGTTCTCGTATATGGACCTATTATACTATATCCAAGGAACGTTGACCAACATCGCATACGCCATGTCAGTCGCGATTAAACGGCATGGTGACAGTGAATGTGGTCCCGAACCCTTTGGAAGAGACGCGAATATTACCGCCTATATCGTGGATGATTCGTTGGCAGACAGACAAGCCTAACCCTGTACCGTTTTCCTTGGTCGTGAAGAAGGGATCAAATATTTTATCAATGAGAAAAGCCGGAATTCCTGGGCCCGCATCATGTATATCTATATGCACTTTCTGTTCCGTGACATCTACCCGCTCTGTGACCGTTAATGTCCCCCCTGTCACCATGGCTTCAATTCCATTCTTGCACAAATTAATGAATACCTGCTTCAAGAGCCCTTGATCGGCAACAACAACAGGCATCTGGAACACCGATTGATACCGAATCGTAACATTGTGCAGAACCGCCTGGTTGTTAATGATGGGAAGCACT
>NZ_JBFUIX010000215.1:0-4499 GCF_056401635.1 Paenibacillus sp. P4_E11
CTCCCTAGCTTAATTGGTGTCGCGATTTTTTATCTAATCCCGTTTGCAATGGGTGTCGTCTACTCCTTTCTGGATCGCACGATTGACGGCACTTTTGTAGGGTTTGCCACCTACAAAGAAGTGTTAGCGAGCGATTCCTTTCGGAAGGCATCCTTCAATACGGTTGTGTTTACGGGCGTGGGAGTTCCGCTAATGCTGCTCTGTTCCTTGGTTTTGGCGTGGCTATTGAATATGAATGTTTACATCCGAAATTGGTTGCGTACGGCTTATGTACTTCCGCTAGTCGTACCGGTCGCTTCAGTCGTTATGATCTGGCAAATTTTATTTGATTGGAATGGATCCATTAATAATTGGTTTCATGATCTAGGCTTCCAACGGATCGATTGGATGAAATCCGAGTGGGCCAGAGTGGTTTTATCGGTCGCCTATTTGTGGAAGAACCTAGGCTACAACATCATTCTGTTCTTAGCCGGATTGCAAAGTATTCCGAAGGACTATTACGAAACGGYCGATTTGGAAGGGGCAGGCCCTCTTCGCAAACTGTTTCATATTACGCTTGTTTATTTAACACCAACGATGTTCTTCGTCGTGCTAATGTCGATTATTAACACGTTCAAAATCTTCCGAGAAACCTACTTAATCTCCGGGGATTATCCGCACGATAGCATTTATATGCTGCAGCACTATATGAACAACATGTTTCTCTCGTTGGATGTGCAGAAACTTACCGCTGCCGCTACGTTGATGGTGGGCGGCATGCTGGTCCTCGTTCTTGGGATGTTCGCAATCGATCGTCAATTCAGACGGTTCATGGAGTGATTATGAAAAAAATAACGTTCATTAAGAAATACCTGTTATCGATGATGCTGTTTGCCTTTGCGGTATTGATGCTGCTCCCCGTTATAGTTAGCTTTACGAATTCATTAATGACGGAGCTCGAGGTCGGAACCAATTATGACCTGATTGGGAAGATGATCGACGTAAATGCCGGGGAGAAGGATGGATTCGTCAATTTAAAGCTGATTCCCGATTGGGTGTCCTTCGAGCAATACGGAAAGGTGCTGGTGGAGACCCCGACTTATCTGAATATGTTCTGGAACTCGGTTTACATGGTTGTACCTATAATTGCAGGGCAAGTTCTCATCGGTTCGCTTGCCGCGTACGCCTTTGCCAAACTGCGGTTTAAAGGACGGGACAAACTATTCCTGGTCTATGTAATGGTGATGCTGATGCCGTTTCAGGTTACGCTGGTCCCGAATTATATTATCGCGGATAAGCTAGGTATTCTGAATAGCGCAAGCGCAATCGTGTTGCCTGGCATATTTGCGGCGTTTGGCGTGTTTATGTTAAGGCAGTTTATGTTATCCATTCCTTATTCACTAATAGAAGCTGCCATTATGGACGGGGCCGGACATTTCATGATCTTCTATCGGATCATGGTTCCGCTGATAAAACCCGGAATAGCAGCACTGGTCGTTTTGTTGTTCGTAGACTATTGGAATATGGTTGAGCAGCCGCTCATCTTTTTGGATGACGCTTATAAACAGCCGCTTTCCCTATATTTGTCGCGAATCCAGCAGGAGGCAAGGGGGATCGGTTTTGCCGCATCCGTGCTCTATATGTCCCCGATGTTACTTTTGTTTCTATATGCGGAATCTTATTTTATTGAAGGTGTGCAGATGTCTGGCATTAAAGGCTAGGTTAGGTGTTTGATGAAGCCAGATAAGGAGGTGATCACATGGAGGTGCGCACGGAACATGCGGACAGAGGTTTGAAACGCAGGATGAAACTTCTGTTAAGTTTGTTTATTGGGGCATTAGTCCTTCTAACCATATATAGCAATACGCTGCTCACAATGAACCTGCCCAAAGTTTGGGTTGAAGAAGGGAGTGTGGCTCCGCTTGTGCAAAATTACAGCGGCAGCGGGATTCTACAGCCTGCAAGCGTTGTGGAGCTGTCCAACCAAGCCGGATGGAAGATAACGACTGTTCTGGTCAAAGAGGGAGACCACGTATCCAAAGGTCAAATCCTAGCGACGTATGATAGCCGAGAGGCTGATAATCGAATTCGAGATGAGCAGGCGAATCAGGAACGCCAAAGATTGATGATGGAAGGCTTGCAAGATCGCTATATCGAAGCCGCACAAAGCGGTGAAGAGATCAAGATTCGCAGCGCGAAACGTGATATCGATGTTGCGAGAGTGGAGATGGGCGTGCAAGAAAGAAGAGTCAGGACTTTACAGGAAGATCTGACAAGGTTATGCGCAATCGCCGCTCCGTTCGATGGTGTGATTACGAAGGTGAATGCAGTACAAGATCTCTCTTCGGGAAGTGCGGGGCCGGATGTTCGCATCTCCAATGCTAGCTTGGGCTATCAGTTAGCCCTGCCAATTCCCTCCTCTATCACCGAGCAGTTAAAGCTGGGGGATAAGCAGACCGTCCAGGTGCGAATCAATGGAGTGAACCGAGCTATGGAAAGCACACTTGCGGACATTAAGAATTTAGAAGCGGAGCAACCAGCTATACCAGTTGGCGAGGGAAGAGAAGGCAGCGCTCCCGCCAAATCTATTTCTCAGAAACGTGTCTTACTGACTCTGCAGGGCGAAGAACTGCAAGGCGGTGAACAGGCAAGCGTTCAGATCGATAAGACGGCTGCGAATGAGAAGGGAATGCTTGTACCCAATAAGGCCATTCATGGAGAAGGCACGAATGCATTCATTTACGTTCTTGAAGAAAAGAAAGGCCCACTTGGCAATACGTATCATGCTACGAAAGCGGCGATTCAAGTCGGTGAATCCAATGAGCATTCAACGGTCGTCCTAAAGGGGGCTTATCCTGGCTTGTCTATCATCATGGAGAGCAGTGAGCCACTTCAAGATGGAAGCCGAGTAAGGTTGAAATAGAGTTCAATTAAAGAGAATAGGAAGTGAATGTAACGATGAAGAAACGATTAACTTTATTCATGAGTTTGGCATTGACGATGTCACTTACTGCTTGTGATGGCGGCAAAAGCAATTCGGTTAGCGAGAATAACTTAAGTACTGCACAACCGGGTAGCACGAGCACCCCTAACACTAGTACCCCTGCTCCTAAAGAGAATAACGGGAAGATCGAGGATGACAACAAAGACAGCAAGAAGAATATTGTTGTTTCCATCCTTGCTGCCAATGATTTCTACAAGCAAGCTAAGATGAAATATGAAGCAGCGCACCCTAACACCACTATAGAATTCAAAGAATTCGCAAATAGCGGAGGAGTAATGAGTCCTGCCGAGGTTGAAAGATACGTAAAAACGACCACGACAGAGATTCTATCAGGTAAAGGAGCGGATTTGTTCGCCCTAGACACCATTGACTTGCCGATCGACAAATACGTGAGCAAGAAAGCTTTCGTTAATTTGGACGAATTAATGAAGAAGGATAGCACCTTTGACCCGAGCCTTTACTATACGAACATACTAGAAAATTCAAAGATGAATGGCGGGCTCTATGTACTGCCAACACGATTCTTTTTGAGTCTGTTGTTCGGCGATGCAGTTGGTATAGAGAGAGCAGGGGTCGCTATAGATGATAAGAATTGGACATGGAGCCAGTTTGCGGAAACAAGTAAACAGCTGGCGGCCAAAGGAGTTCACCCCTTCTCTCTGGGAAGTACGCCTCCCGAGCAGATGCTTAACTCCCTGGTATCCGACAATTATGCCCAATTGGTCGATGGAGCTAATCGTAAGGCAAATTTCGAATCCAAGTACTTTACAGATTTGCTTGAGAGTGTGAAAAGTTTGTACAACGATAAAATCATTACAGCCGAGAGCGTGGGACCTAAGGGCAGCAATTTCTATCTTTCGGAAATCTATAACCCCAAAGACTACGTGGCGCGTCTCGGGATCTACTATACAAACGGAAAGATTTATCAGAAGCCGCATGCAGCAGGACAAAAATCAGGAGTGGCATTTGGCGGGCTTAGTAAAATTGCCATGAATTCGAATTCAACTGTTAAAGGAACGGCTTGGGATTTTATGAAGTTTCTAATGTCTGAAGAGATGCAATCCATGCCTGAGCTGCAAGAGAATGGCAGRGGTTTCTCGGTGAACAAGAAAATTAATGAGAGACAGCTAGTAGATTTAGCAGCTGAAGTGACAAATGGAAAAGGAGCAATTAATACTGTTAAGGGCGGTGCCGTCCAAGTATCAGAGAAGGATATTCAGTCCCTTAAGACAATGGTGTCTGAAGCGAGTCTCCCGGTTACGCTGTTTAACAAAGTTCAAACGATCATTGCAGAGGAAGCCAAAGCTTACTTCACTGGACAAAAATCAGCTGAATCTGTTGCAAAACTGATTCAGAACCGTGTAACGACTTATCTAAACGAATAATATCGTAAAACTTGACTTGATTGATTAGAAGCCGCGCTAATGCGACTTCTAATTTTACGATGATGTTCATGTAAAAAGCAGAAACATGAAAATTCGAAAACATTACAAGGTAATTTGGAAGAGGGTATTTG
>NZ_JBFUIX010000216.1:0-4372 GCF_056401635.1 Paenibacillus sp. P4_E11
TAACGATAAGAGCGGGATAATATGATTGCGGAACTCGATAACCTTCGCTCCATGCACCAGTCGGATCTGATTCCGTTGGATAATGGACGTCTCCAGAATGGAAGACAGCGGGATCGCATACTTCTCGTTGCCCATACGGATTAGCATGGCAGAAATGATCGACAAAGTTAGCGGGAGCTGTACAGAGAACGTCGTTCCTGCGCCTAATTTCGATGTCACCTGGACGTGGCCGCCAAGCGATTGGATTTTCGTTTTGACGACATCCAACCCGACGCCTCGGCCAGAAATATCTGATATTTTATCAGCCGTACTGAAACCGGAAGCGAATAGAAGCTGGAACACCTCTTCGTCTTTCATTGTTTTCGCTTGCTCTTGCGTCACTACACCCTTCTCAATAGCAGACTTCAGCACTTTATCCCGATTGATTCCTTTGCCATCTTCCTGAATTTCAATGAATACGTGATTGCCACTGTGGAAGGCACGTAGATTCACTGTACCGGTCTCCGGCTTTCCGGATGCGATCCGTTCCGATACCGTCTCAATCCCGTGGTCGACCGCATTACGCAGCAAGTGAACCAGAGGATCCCCGATTTCGTCGATCACGGTACGGTCTAATTCGGTTTCTRCACCGGTGATGATCAAATCGACTTTCTTATCCAACGATTTGGCCAAATCCCGAATCATTCTCGGGAAGCGATTGAACACAGTGTCAACGGGAACCATTCGCAGCTTCAGTACGATATTTTGCAAATCGGTGCTAACACGCGCCATATGTTCTACGGTTTCAGTCAATTCACTGCGCCGAATTTCGCTAGACAATTGCTCCAGTCGAACCCGGTCAATCAGCAGCTCGCTGAACAAATTCATCAGGACGTCAAGTCGCTCAATGTCAACACGAATCGTTCGGTTAGCAACAGGTGCAGTAGTAGCTTGTGGTGGAGCAGCAGTTGCAGACGCTCCTGAAGGCTTATCCAACACAGCACTGGTAGCGGAAAGCTGCTGCAGAGCGGACTCAGTCAAGTTGGATGCAGTGGATCCGGAAGCACTTACTTTCGATAGCTGCACGAGCGCATTYTCATCTAGCGACTGAACGATGGCACGCTCAATCTCACTTATGTTATTCACTGCTTTTTCTATGATAGCGGCATCGGTTGTAGACACAACGAACACAGTGAAGGATAGATCGAACTTCTCCTTCTCAATGTCTTCTACAGAAGGGAATGATTTGACAACTTCGCCGTTCTGCTCCAATACATCGAATACCATATATGCCCGCGCCGCTTTAAGTATGCACGACTTCTGCAGATTGACTTCGATGCGGAACACATTCATCCCAGCTTCAAGCGACTGAATCAGCACCGAATATTGGAATTCGTCCAATCGATCTGCCGATGGCGCGGATTCAACGATTGGTGCAGATGTAGAAGACTGGCTGTAATCGCCAGACACGATCGACTTCAATGTACGGACAATGTCCGTTACGTCCGCCTTACCCGTACCACCGGCAATAATGTCATGCACCATAGTTTCTAGTGAATCCACGCTGCGGAATATAGTATCGAATATAAATGGATTCATCTGCAGCTTGTGGTTCCGCACCAAATCCAGTACATTCTCCATCTCATGCGTTAATGAAGCCAGATCTTCGAACCCCATCGTAGCAGACATGCCCTTGAGCGTATGAGCGGATCGAAAGATCACTTGTACGATGCTTATATCTTCCGGGTTTCCTTCCAACTTCAATAGATTTTCGTTCATCGCTTGTAGATGTTCCTTAGATTCATCAATGAACATGCTCAAATACTGATTCAATTCCATAATCCGACACCTCCTTATAGTCACTCGCGCGTTTGTTATAGTTCCATACTGATCCTAGTTACTTCATGACGGTATCGACGAGCCTAGTAGCGATCTGATGGAGTGGAAGCTCCAGCATGGCACCACCCAGCTCAACAGCCGACCGAGGCATCCCGTATACGACGCAAGTTTCGCTAGATTCGGCGATGGTCTGCACGGCTCCTGCATGCTTCAGACTGAGCATCCCTTGCGCACCATCACTGCCCATACCAGTCAATAGAACCACATGTCGTCTCAGCTCCTGCAAGGGGATCAATGATTCGAACAATGTGTCCACACAAGGCCGATGACCGCCTCTAGGTTCATCTCTGTTCAATCTCACCCGATACCCGCCACTATCGCCTCGCTCGATGCCCATATGCCAGCCACCAGGAGCAATATAAGCCGTGCCGTTCTCCAGCGCCATTCCCTGAGCAGCTTCTACAACTCGGATCTGTGAGTTAGAATCAAGCCGCTGGGCCAATGATCGGGTAAAGTTTGGCGGCATATGCTGGACAATAACGATAGGCGCCGGAAATTGCTCGGGCAGTGGGGTAAGAACTTGATGCAGCGCTCTTGGCCCGCCCGTCGAAGTGCCAATGGCGACTACTTGCACCAATTTACTCGGAACCTGAATTTTTTTGTCGCTCTTCTCAGGCTTCTCCAGCTTCTTGAACGACTCGATAACAGGATTTGGCTTAACTGGAGCAGATGGCTTAACCAGCTTCTCGACTTCAGGCTTCGGAGTCGGGATAATCGGCGGTTTTCGTGTAACGTTAGGTTGAACTCGAGACGATGCCGCGATAATCAGCTTTTCCATCAACATCTCTTGTACTTTAAACAAATCAAGTGAAATGGAGCCGGAAGGCTTGCGCACGAAGTCGATAGCGCCTAATTCAAGTGCAGCAATTGTTTCTTTGGCACCTTCTTCAGTCAGACTGCTCAACATAATGACCGGAGTCGGATTATCCGCCATGATGAGTTTCAACGCTTCAAGCCCATTCATCTCTGGCATTTCTATATCAAGCGTAATTACATCCGGAGCATGCTGTTTGGCTTTCTGAACGGCTTCCTTGCCGTTACGCGCCGTATCCACCACTTGGAAACGGTCATCCTCACCAATCATATCGGAAATGATCTTACGCATAAAAACCGAATCGTCCACGACAAGGACTTTGTACTTGGTCAACCGGCTCACCCTTTCTTTGCTGTCCTTCCGCTCCTGACAAGGGGAATCACTTCAGTAAGTTCATCATTTTACTAAGGAATCCTTTAACCCCAGCAACAGCGGGTACAGGCTCAGGAATCGTCTCTCCCGCGATAAATCGATCGACTAGTTGCTCAATTCCTTTACTTGCCATGCAGTTCGGATAAGCGATTGTAAATGGAATTTGACGTTTGACTGCTTTCGAGACTGAACTGTCATCTTCAACAAAGCCGAGAGTTGGAATGTCCAGGTTCAGAAATTTTTTGGCCACCATACTTATCTTATCGGCTGTAATCTTCCCTTCACGTGCTTCAGTAACTCGGTTCACAACAAGCTTGAAATGGACATCAAGATTCATCGAGTGCACCATCTTGATAATAGCGTAAGCATCCGTGATGGATGTCGGTTCAGGTGTCGTGACGACAATGGTTTCGTTCGCCGCTACGATGAATTTGAGTGTTTCCTTGGACAATCCAGCACCCGTATCGAATATGATGTAATCCACATAACCGTTCAGCTGGTTCACTTGATCTGCGAAATAGTCAATCTCTTCCTCCGAGAGTCGGATCAAATCGTTGAAGCCGGAACCGCCAGCAATGAACTCCAGATCGTTATAGCCTTTGTGAATGATCTCCCATATCGTCTTCTCACGTTTCAACAAGTGATAGAGACTGTATTTCGACGAAATCCCCATCAACACATCGATGTTGGCAAGACCAATATCCGCATCGAATACGAGTACCTTGAAGCCTTGGGCCTGAAGGGTAAGGGCGAAATTCAACGTGAAGTTGGACTTCCCTACTCCCCCTTTGCCGCTCGTCACCGTAATAATCCGGGTGTTCATAGTACGGTTCTCCTGCTGATTGCGAATTAATTTTCGCAAGCTCTGGGCTTGATCGCTCATTCGCTCGGTTCCTCCAGGATGCGAGTTATCAATAGATCATCATCTGCCACCAAGATGTCGTCTGGAACGTTCTGTCCATTCGTCATATAAGATAGCTGCAGCGGAAAGTCAAATAGCAGATTAAGGACTGATCCGTAAGTTCGCGTCTCGTCCATCTTGGTGAACAGCACCTTATCCAAGCGGAATTTGGCAAAATTGTCTGTGATGGCTTTCATATCTTTATATTTGGAAGTTAAGCTCATGACTAGAAACGTCTCGCTCTTCCCCCTGGCTTGCAGTAAAGAATTTAGCTCCGATACATACATCGGATTGCGGAAGTTACGTCCTGCCGTATCCATAAAGATCAATTCTCGATCCTGAAGCTGCTGAAAGGCTTTAACCAGCTCCTGTGGGGAGAATACAACTTCAAGCGGGACATTCAATAT
>NZ_JBFUIX010000217.1:0-4298 GCF_056401635.1 Paenibacillus sp. P4_E11
CATTCATATAATCCATCACATACGGCAGGGTCTCGTCGTTGGCGCCGAGAAATACAGCCACTGGCTCACGAAACAGGAAAGCAATCGCTGCGAGCAGCAAGGTCAAGCTGAAGATGAGCGTTAACGAGTGAGTAAAGACGGACCGAGCCTCTCGCACTTCCTTCGCTCCCAAATGTCTGGAATAGATGGCCGCGCCGCCTATACCGATCCATAGTGATATGGCAATGTATATTGAGAAAACCGGGACAGCGACATTAACGCCGGCCAATGCGACTTCACCGAGCCTCTGTCCGACGAATATACCATCGACCACAACATTCACAGACATCATGAACATCCCGATTAATGACGGAATCAAGTAACGAATGAAAACTTTGCCCACGGAATCGGTTTCCATGGATAGAAGCTTGTTGTTGGTGTTGTTGATGTTGTTATTCTGCATATTGCACCTCTAGTTGGATTAGAATAAAGCTTGTGACGATTCCGACATCAGCTATCCCGCTCTTCACCCCGATGAAGCAATCCTTGCCACAGAAGAGTGAAGGTCGTATTCGAAACTTGGATGAAATAATCGGCATGGCCGAAAATAAGCTTAGCAGACAATCCCTCAAAAATGGTATGAACAGCTAATGCGCAATCCTTGRGATCGACGTGAATGGTTGAATCCCCGCGGGAAGCAAGCTCCAGTAGATGYAGCAAATGATGCGAGTATAGCTCGTACATCGTAATGAATAAGTCCTGAAGCTGTTCTGGCGGCATGAATGCCATCAGAAACATCAGCTTGACGTTTTGGTTGTCCGAGTAACGGTCTTTCATCTCTTCAACGAATTGATCGAGCAGCTTACGCAGCGGCACTCCTCTGTGCTCGTCGAAAAACGAGGTAAGAAAAGCGATTTCCTGCTTGGTCGCTTCCTCATGAATTTCAATCACAAGCTCTTTTTTACTGGCAAAATGGGCGTACATCGACTGCTTCTTGATGCCAACCTCGTCGGCAATCTCGGCGAGCTTCGTTCCCTCGAATCCATATTGTAGAAGATGGCTGACCGCGATCTTCTTGATCTCTTCTCTTCGGTTCATAATGGCCCCCGTAAACTTGATATGAATGACTGACCGTAGTCAGGTTAACGATTAGACCATGATACCATGTTAATGATAGAATATCAACAACCCAAACTGACTGTAGTCAGTTTGGGTTGTTCTGAATGTCATCAAGATTCTGGCGGAAACCCTTCTCTTTCGCGTCAAACTTTTTGACAGTCCTTCAAAAAGCATTGGTGATTTTATCCCCAAAAAAAGAAAGAGACCCACAGCAACGAGCTGCGGGTCTTAAGTCATTTATATTAAAAAGGGGGTCGAGTTCTATTATAACCCGGGTTTATTAAGGCCAGATGAAAATAACATTTCATTTAGATTACAAGTCCGATTCGAAGACCGAAATGGAAAGACCTCTATCAAAGCCAATTCCGGCTGTGGAGCTTCCCGAGGCCTATTCAATCATTAGCATTAATGAAGAAAATGGATACTTGTGGGAACGAATAATGACTAAAGCTTTTAAAGAGGAATATAAGGCAGGTACATTCAGATATATAATGGCTTCCAATTATTATTATGATGATAATAAAGTGTTTGTCCTTCTGAACGAGAATAATGAGCCAATCGCAACAGCCACTTCATGGCATAACGATCATTGGTGGGAGGATAAGGAACGTGGGTCTGTTATATTTGTAGGAGTTGATCGAGAACATAAGTACGGTTTCCTGATGGTAAACTATGTTTTAGGGAATTTGAAAAAATCAGGGTTTACGGTAGCGTCTTTGGATGTTGAGGAAAACAATCTCTCTGCAATTAAAACCTATATTAACTGCGGATTCACTCCACATATTGTAAATGATGACCATATTGAAGCCTGGAACAACCAGTACAAGAGATTGTCTTTATCTGTTCCTGAATATGATACATCGTTACGCCCGACTAGTGGCAATCCGTATCCAACGCATGTAAGTCCTTACAGAGAACGTAATCAATGAAAGCGATGCTAAATGGAGATACTTATATCCACGGAAATTGGGAGAAGTATAACATGTATTTAGTTCAATCAAGCGAATCTGACAAATTGGAGTATTTGATGGAGCCTTATCCAAAAGCGCAAACCCAGTTTGCTCGTATTCGCCACCAAGGTAACGGACGCATATTTATTGACCATCCCTTAAACCCAACTGCGGCTTTACTTGAAAGCAATGACGGCGTACTACTTCTGGTTGGTAAAACTTACGATAGTCGATTTACAGATGGTATAAATGTATACCTCGAACTAGTATGTAGCAAAAAATATAACAAGTCCGAGTTAATAATAGCGGAATGATGCCGCTGAGTGGTGCTCTTTGGTGGCATTCGTCGTCTAACCGTAAATACAATGCAAATGGAATCTCAGTCATGAAGAAAGTCCGATTGCAGGAAATGAATGAATCTCATATGCTCAGCCTTGTTAGAATCATATCCATCAAATGACGGTGGAAAACATGTCTAACAAGGAGTGATTGAGATTGAAGGATGTACCTGTTCTGATTGACACAGATGTCCATAATGCACTAAGAAGCGCTAAAGATTTGCTTCCTTTTCTGCCGAAGGCTTGGCATACGCAGTGGCTTTCTAGTGGGATTGGTGTTGGTGCTGTGTATACTTCACCTATTGGCGGGAGTCGGAAGGATGCCGTCCCCGATCAAGGCGGGAACCCAGGCAGTGATCCGATATTCCTCTTGAAGCATCATATGGATGCGTATGGCATTGATTATGCCATATTGACCGGGTCCGGGTTACTAGCCTTATCCATTCAACCCGATCCGGATTATGGCAATGTAATAGCTTCGGCTTGCAACGATTGGATGGTGGAGCATTGGCTGAAGGTTTCCCCGCGGTACAAGGGCTCTATCTTCGTCAATGCATCCGATCCTTCAGCGGCGGCCAAGGAAATTCGCAGAATAGGTGATCACCCGGACATGGTTCAGGTTATCATGGCCAGTGCCGCGCGGCTGCCTTACGGCCAACGATTCTATCATCCGATCTATGAAGCAGCGGAGCAGTACGGCTTAGTGGTCGCCATTCATCCGGGAACGGAAGGGCGCGGTATATCGGGGGCGCCGACTCCTTCTGGATATCCGACCCGATATATGGAGTGGCATAATATATTGCCAACGAATTATATGGCCCATGTGAATAGTCTAGTTTGTGAGGGTGTATTCGAGAAGTTCCCGCGGCTGCGATTTGTTGCCATCGAGGGAGGAATTGCCTGGATGCCGCATCTGATGTGGCGTATGGATAAGAATTACAAAGCACTTCGTGACTCGGTACCTTGGCTGAAGCGGCTGCCCTCCGAATATATTCGAGATCATATCCGCTTGACAACCCAGCCTATTGAGGAACCGGACGACCCGGAACAGCTATTGCAGATCTTCAAGATGATCGATGCAGAGAAGACGGTCATGTTCTCATCCGACTACCCGCATTGGGATTTCGACAACCCTCGAATGGTATTGCCGCGTATGCCCAAGCAGCTGAAGCAGCGCATATTGGCAGGTACAGCTATGGAGTTGTATGGTCTTCATCATTGTGCTGTAGATAGTAGCTCTAGCCGGGAGGAACACGTATGACGCGTTATTATGCTTCGTCCTTGGCTGAGATTCCGGAGGTTGGAGGCAAGATCGTCACGATCAAGGGGATGGAGGTCGGGTTGTTCCGCGTCAACGGCGATCTAGTGGCTTGGCGCAATGTATGTCCGCATGCGGGGGCTCCAGTCTGTCAAGGGCCGGTCTGTGGCACGAAGCTGCCTTCTCTTGTGTATGAGTATGAATACGGGATGGAGTATGAAGTGCTGCGCTGTCCCTGGCATGGTTGGGAATTCCATCTGCAGAGCGGGGAACATCTGGTGGATGCCAAGACGAAGCTAAGAGGATTCCCGGTAGAGATCGAGGGCGACCATGTATACGTGATTCTGGCATAAGAATGGCAAATGAAAACTCCCCTGTCTGTTCGAAGACGGCGAGGAGTTTTTTTTATAAGTCCCGGGGTCCCCGCAAAGTAATAGGAATAAGCTTCGAAGGCTCACATCACTTTGTGGGGTTATTTTGTGCTGCGTAAAAAATGCTATCCAAGGAAATAGAGTCCGATAAATGTGTGATTGCAGGAAATGCATAGCTTCTCTATAGTTCGAAGCAAAAGAAAGAGGTGGAGGGAACCCTGCGAGTTGGAATGAAGAGGAGGAAGTCAACGAGGAAGCTAAGAAGGATAGGCATGACATGGGA
>NZ_JBFUIX010000218.1:0-4238 GCF_056401635.1 Paenibacillus sp. P4_E11
ACGAAGGACAACACTTTCAAGGATATCTGCTWCGTCTTCGCACGTGTCAGTCGTTTGTTCGAGACGATCGTACAGTTCTTTGAGCTTGAAGTCATGGTAAGGGTCTTTCGGGTTGGTGAAGATTTCTCGAATTCCTTCGCGCATCAGACGGTCGCCTTCATTTTCCAAAGAGTTGATATGTACCGTATGCTCGCGAATTTGCATGTATTTCTTCTTGGACAGCAGCTTGAACGCCGTTAACATATGTTCGCATGAGCTAACGATCACTTCTGAGAAATCCTTCATATATTGATTCGTGAAGGTGATGTTCAAATAATCGAACCTGGCAATAGAGGCTTCTATGCCATCCATGACGTCATCCAACTTGGAAGCGAGTTCCATAATATCTTCCCGATCGAGCGGAGTGATGAATACTTTGTTTAGGCCCTTATAAATCTCATGCGTTATGGAGTCGCCCTTATTCTCCATTTCCTTCAATACATCGAAGTATGATGCCGGGGGTTTGTTGCCCATCATGGCGGTACGGAACATATGCGATCCTTTTAAAGTGTTCTCCGCGCTCTGTATGAGCAAATTCAAAAAATCGATATCCCCTTTTTTATTGAAAATCATCAACGTAAAGACCTCCATCTTCCGCAATATGAAATTAGCTTGTCCGATTTACACAAATTTAAAATTAACATACTTGTCTTCACAAATGCAATGAATTTCAGTCGATTTTCAACATTTGAACGAAGTGTGACAGTCTCAATCGTTCTTGATTTTGCTGCTGTGAAAAGGTACATTGAAACCATAACCTTATTCTTGAAAGGATGACTTCAATAAATATGACAACAATATTGATTCGGAACGGGTTGTTCCTTACTCTACAGGATGCCGTTCCTTTTATAAAAGGATACATGGTGATCGAAGGAGATCGGATCTCGTACATAGGGGAACAGGAGCCAGGAGCTGACCAGGTTTACGACGAAGTAATTGATGGAACGAATCGGCTCTACATGCCGGGATTAGTCAATACGCACGGGCACGCTGCCATGTCTCTATTGCGCGGTTATGGCGATGATCTGGCGCTGCAAGTGTGGCTACAGGAGAAGATGTGGCCGAACGAAGCTAAGTTTACTGGAGCCGATGTCCGCGCAGGTACGTTGTTGTCTATCGTAGAAATGCTTAAGGGTGGTACAACCTGCTTTGTTGACATGTATGATCATATGAATGAAGTTGCACTTGCAGTGGAGCAGTCAGGCATGAGGGCTTGTCTAACGCGTGGTGTAATCGGACTATGTCCGCCTGAAGTACAGCAGCAGAAGCTGGCTGAAGCGACTGGTTTCGCCCGCGACTGGCACGGAAAAGCGAACGGCCGCATTACGACGATGATGTCGCCGCATGCGCCTTACACTTGTCCACCGGATTATATAGAACGTATCGTCCAAGCGGCTCATGATCTGAACTTACCTCTGCATACGCATATGTCGGAATCACGTGCCGAGGTGGCGGAGAATGAACAGCAATACGGACTCCGCCCTGTAGCGCACCTGGAGAAGCTGGGATTATTCTCGAGACCGAGTCTCGTTGCCCATGCCGTGCATTTGACGGATGAAGAGATCGCGACGTTGGCCAAATATGATGTAAGGGTTTCGCACAACCCAGGCAGCAATCTGAAGTTGGCGAGCGGCATTGCACGAGTTCCAGAGTTGCTGAAGGCAGGTGTACTGGTTTCGCTCGGAACAGATAGTTCAGCAAGCAATAACAACCTCGATATGTTCGAGGAGATGAGACTCGCCGCACTGCTGCACAAGGGTGTGACTGGTGACCCGACGGCGGTACCTGCAAAGGAAGCGATTCGGATGGGGACGCTAACTGGTGCGAAGTCCATCTGGCTGGATGATGTAGGCGCTCTGCAACCTGGGATGAAAGCCGATTTCATTGCGTTGGATATTGACCAGGCCCACTTCTTGCCAAGAACGGATTTCACGTCACACGTCATTTATTCCGCTTCAGCCAAGGACGTAACCGATGTATTCGTCGATGGACGCTGTCTAGTGCGCAAGGGGCAACTGCTGACATTGGATGAAGAGAAGATCAAGTATGAAGCCCAACAGGCATTCGAGCGATTGACCCAAGGATGAAGAAGATCGTTGCAAGCGTCATAGGCGGTCTCATTTTGCTCGGGATCGTGTTAACCCGATTTTATATCGCTGTGCAAAATGATGAATGGACGATTCAGGCGAAGGCAGCAGAAACCGTTACTCAGAATACGTATATCTCTCAAGTATCCCGTGTGGAATCTTTCCATGGGGAGTTACCGTATACGATCGTATTCGGGCAAGATGCTGATGGCAAGGAAGCAGTAGCTTGGGTCGGTGAAGAGGAGCTTCATATGGAATACTTGGGCGAAGGCGGAGGCGTGACGGAAGAGGTCATTCGCAACAAGGTGAAGATGAAGAGCTCCGATATTGTGATTGAGCGAGTGTTACCCGGCAAGCTGGACGGTGAATATGTTTGGGAAGTATTTTATCAACGAAAGGATGAGGGTGGTAAGCGTTATTATTACGATTACTATCGATTTCATGACGGATCGGAGATTGACACTTGGAAACTAAGTAAACAATAAGACGAGGAGTCTAAAAAATCGATTGATAATAGGCTTATCTGCTGATATATTTGATCTTGGGACTGAAATGTCACAAATTGGTCACTTATTTCCGGTTCGAAGGAACGAGGAGGAGCCTATGTCAATTTGGTTTTTGCGGTTGTCCGTCATTTACTTTGTATTAGGTGTAGTGTTTGGGATGATTATCGGAATATCACAGAAGTTCGAGTTCTCTAGCGTCCATGCTCACATCAATTTACTCGGATGGGTTTCCCTGGCACTTTCAGGCATTATTTACCGCTTATTCCCTGTAGCGGATCGAAATGTGCTGAGCAAGGTGCACTTCTGGCTGCATAATGTCGGTCTTCCGGTTATGGTAGTCGGGTTGTATCTTGAAGTAGCAGATGTGGTCGATACACCTGCGATCATCGCAACAGGTGGTACGGTTGCTATTATCGGCATTATCATCTTCGCCATCAACGTGCTGATGAATGTAAAGGCACAGCCAGCGGCTGGCGTGGCCAAAGATCGTACATACACAGGCTGACATAAGTAAGGAAATAATACGACGAAAATAGTTCTTTCACATTTCTACTGTGTGAAGGAACTGTTTTTTTGCCTTCTCTTCCACACATTACAAAGGAATTGAGTATATCAAGTGTGATATACTCAGTGTACATCATAGAAAGGGGATGGACGCTGATGAAATTGCGTATCTTACCTATCGGAATTAGCTTAGTCGTTTCTCTGGCCGTACTATTCGGCGGATGGTTTATATATGACAGCTATGCGATGGAAACACCTTTGAATGAGGTTGTGAAGGAAACGCCAGGAGTTCAGAATGCGAAAGTAAATATTACGAAAGATAAGGTTACCATTCAATTCACCCCTGCTGCTGATGCGAGTATCAGGGAAATATATAATTCGATCCTAACGAATGGACAATCTGTTATTGGAAGCCGAAACGTCGTGCTCGATGTGAATAGCAACTCGAGTGCAGCCTTGGATAACTGGTGGTCGAAAGCGATGTTTGATGTAGCGCAAGCGATGGAAACGAAGCAATACGGGAACATCCCGGTTCGTTTGGAATCGTTGAAAACTTCCTTCAGTGGGCTTGTAGTCCAAACTGAGATGGATGACCAGTATGTATATGTAACATTGAAAGATGCTGACCATGCCAAATTCGTTGTGCTCCCTCGTCAAGGTCAGAAAATAGGGGTGTGGCCGAATGAGTAAACTTGGTAAAGAAGTCGTCATCGGCATAATTCCGGCGATACTAGCCTTTTTGCTTTACATGGGTGTCAACTTGCTCCCAGTATTGCTTGTCGGCATCGTCGGATTCTCCTTATATTATGTTACTCGCACGCGAGGCAGTGGCAATATGGGGGTTTCTTCTCCTAACGGACGGAAAGGCAGAGTGAATCGAACACCATCTTACTTAACATTCGAAGATATTGGTGGTCAGGAACGAGCCAAGAGCGAGCTGATGGAAGCACTGGATTTTCTTATCCATTATGAGGAAATACAGAAGTTCGGGATTCGACCGCTGAAAGGGATCTTACTGACAGGACCTCCGGGAACTGGGAAGACTCTAATGGCGAAAGCCGCTGCTCACTATACGAATTCCGTGTTCCTCGCTGCGTCAGGC
>NZ_JBFUIX010000219.1:0-4233 GCF_056401635.1 Paenibacillus sp. P4_E11
CGACAAGCATGCCCCATTCACGACTTCTCGCCAATAGTTGATTAATTTTAGAGATGGAGGCAATACAACGAGGATTATTACATATAGAGGTCTCCATATCCAAAACTAGGAGTGCACTTGTTTTGGGGTCCACTGAAACGGATTGCAGCTGAGGGGGAGGAGGAACTGGAACAGCGTTCCATTCATCGATGATAGTTGAATCCATTCTTTCAGTGTAATAGTTCACACGTAGCCAGTAACTACTTGGCATGCAGTATTCACGCCAAACACCGTACTGGGGACAATAATAGTTCATCCTAAACCACCTCTGGGCCGCTTATTTGATAATAGATTATGTACGCGGCTAGGAGAAGGTGTGGCTGAACCGTTTTAAGTATAGTCATGCTTATTCCAAAAATCATTGAAAGAAGACGTGTACAGATGCAAGAGGTCGTTCGGAAATCTCACCAATAGCTGTCGGTGAACAAGGACATATATCGTATGCAATTTTTGGACAAGACATTATTGCCGATAGCTCGGTCTGTAGCGTCTATAAATCATTAGTTGTTAGGAATAAGTTAAGGAAAAATCCACTATTAAACATAGTGGGACCTCTGTCGTTCATACGCTTTCTTAAGGTATTAAACATGAGGAGGTCTCCACTCATATGTCCTCAAAAGTAAAACTGCAAAAATTTGTTGATAAACTACCGATTCCCAAAACCACTTCCCCGATCCAGCGAGACAAGAAAGGTTCGTATTTTGAAGTGACCATGAGGGAATTTACACAAAAACTACATCGTGATCTAGGGCCTACCCGCTTATGGGGGTACAATGGTATGTACCCTGGCCCTACTTTCGACGTAATGAAGGGTGAAACGACATATGTCAAATGGATGAATGATCTGCCCAAAAAGCATTTTCTCCCCATCGATACAACCATTCATGGTGCAGAAAAAACACTTCCACAGGTTCGGACAGTGGTTCATTTACACGGCGGAAAACAGCATGACCATAGCGATGGGTACCCTGATGCTTGGTTTACGAGAAATTTTGAACAAACAGGACCTAAGTTTCAAAGAAAAGTATGCGAGTATCCCAACCTTGAAGCCACTACATTATTTTATCATGACCACACTATGGGTATTACGAGATTGAACAATTATGCGGGACTTGGAGGCTTTTTTATCATTCGTGATGTGCATGAACAATCCCTGAATCTACCGGTGGGGAAATATGAAATCCCGCTTATGATTCAGGATCGTTCGTTTAACCCGGACGGTTCGCTCTTTTACCCTGCTACTCCGGATAAAAACAATCATCGTCTTCCTTATCCTTCAATTGTTACACCTTTTGACGCAGATTACATTTTGGTAAACGGCAAAGTATCCCCCTATCTACAAGTAGAACCGAGAAAATACCGATTTCGCATTTTAAATTATTGTAATAGTCGAGCAATTACACTCAAACTGGACTCTGGACAGCCATTTTATCAAATTGGGATCGATCGAGGATTACTGGAGAAACCAGTGAAAATGAATGAGATCCTCCTTCTAACGACTGAGCGCGCGGATGTGATCGTCGATTTTTCTCGATCCTATGGTAAGACGATCATTCTTAAAAATGTCTTCAAGGGTGCCTCCCCAGAAACAACCGATGTGATGCAGTTTAGAGTAACCACTCCGTTAAAAGGAAAAGATACCAGTTCCCTTCCGGATCAATTAACGAAAATCGATTTCCTTACTAGGGAGATGGCAATAAAGACAAGAGATCTTACACTCATTAGGGTGGAGGATGGATATGGAAGATCGCTGAATTTACTTGACGGTAAAATGTGGAATGACCCTATATCCGAGAAAATGGACTTAGGAACTGTTGAGATCTGGCGGTTAATCAATCAGACTGCGGATGACCATCCCATTCATCTGCATGTCGTTGACATGCAGATTCTAGAACGCCAGCCTTTTGATGTTGCTCAATTCCAAGCCACAGGTAAACTTAAATTTACAGGACCTGCGCGTCCTCCTGAACCTAATGAAAGGGGATTTAAAGATACAATTCGTGCTCCCGCTGGTTACGTTACCTCTTTTATCGCGAGATTCGATCCATTCGTTGGACTTTTTGTATGGCATTGTCACATGCTCGAACATGAAGATTACGATATGATGCGTCCATTTGAAATCGTGAAGAAAAAAAATAGACTTAAAAATATTCTATTGAGAATGTTTTACCCTTCAAGGTATCAATGAAGTGATGTGGTTTCCATGACGTTTTATTATCCATGAGCAATTATTACAAAGTCTTTGGCGAGATTGAATTAACGCAGAACTATAGTTGAGGGGCCAGCCTCGCGGCTAAAGTAGAATTATTCAGGAAAGTAAATTCTCGTTCCAAACGCCGCGGGGAACCGTACCACATGTCATTGATCTAAACGGGTATGATACTGCAAACGTACAGCCTGCCGGCGTGATTCGGCAGGCTGTTCCGATAACTGGCAGGATAACACGAATGTTCAACGAAAATTTATAGTTTGGGTGTGAGGAATCTTTTTGCAAGAAGCGATCGATTTCGAAATTTGAGTTTCCTTAACTGTCGCCCGTTGTAAATCAGTTACGGAAGGAGCAAGTCGATGCAAGAACTTTACAAGCAGTACAAGAAGCTGTTGTTCAAGCTTGCCTATCAATTAACTGGATCAGTTTCCGATGCAGAGGACGCGGTGCAAGATGTTTTTGTTAAAGCATATAGTCTTCCTATGGAGCGATTGGAGGAGCCGAAGGCTTATCTCTGCAAAATGGTTACCAATCGCAGTAAGAATATGATGAAATCAGCACGAAAAAAAAGGGAAGAATATTTCGGGGAATGGCTTCCAGAGCCTTTTCTCACGAGCGACGATTCAATCGAAACATTTGAAAGGGATGATCTCCTATCTTACGGAATGCTTGTATTGCTCGAGAGGCTGACGACCTCCGAGCGGGTCGTGTTCGTCCTCCGCGAGGCGCTAGGCTTCGATTACAACGAGATCGCTAAGCTCATGGAAAAAAGCGAAGTGAGCTGCCGCAAACTGTTCAGCCGTGCGAGTGCAAAGATGGGACGGATATCCGATGAACCAATTCATATCCATAATGAGAGCCAGGAATGGGTTCATGGATTTATGGGAGCGCTTAAGAAAGGGAACATGAATAAACTTTTATCGTTGCTGGATCAAGATGTCGTTCTAGTTGCCGATGGTGGCGGAAAAGTGCGTACTACGGTCGATCCGATTGCTTCGCGTGAACGAGTTGGTCGTTACCTTCTCGGTGGTTTGCGTAAAGCAGCTAGGATCGGAGAAGAACTGGTCATCGAAATGGGTCAAGTCAATGGAGAACCTGCCATACTTCTTCGATCGGAAGATAGCGCAGTCCATACAGTGGTGCTCTTTCACATCGAAGAAGGGAAGATCTGCAAGATATATATCGTTCGGAACCCCGACAAGCTGGGGCATATCTTCTAGTGTGAGATCAAATGCACCGCGGTTATGCATCTCCATTGGAATTTGTGCTCATAATCAATATCATGCTGAATTATTGGCTAATATTCAAAATTGTGCTAAATTAACTCCTTGGATGGGGTTCACGCCCCCTTTTCATTATATAAAATTAGAGACCCGCAGCCCGTTGCTGCGGGTCTCTTTCTGCGATTTACTCATAAAAACCGGTACGAAAGAACGGCTGATTAAACGGCACATGCAAGGTTTCTCATTCGTTCGTTTCCGATGTCACAAATCAGAGGCTTACATTGTTATATGTGCGAAAACAAAAAAGGAGCTGAGGAAAGATGAACGATTTGACATGCATAATCATCGGAGGTGGCCATGCAGGGCTTGCAGCGCTCAAATCATTAAAGGAAAAGACCCAGGGCATGGCGAACGGACAGCGGATTCGGTTTGTTCTGTTGGACAAACAGCCCGGTCATGTGCGAAAAATACTGTTGTTCCGGCGGGCCGTGGGCGAGGAAGAGATTATGATTCCCTGGACGAATTATGAGTTTTTTGAAGGAGTCGAATTCGTGCAAGGTACGGTTACGTCCGTGGATAGCRGGGAAAAACAGATTCGATATGAGGATGCGCATGGCAATGATGCCCGAATTCGTTATGACCTTTTGGTTGTGGCGGTCGGCAGCGTCGTTCGGCAACCGAATCCTGATCAGGGTGGCATATCTTTAACCGATCTGCAAACCGCGGCAGTCATCCGGGAGCGCTGGCGCGCCAATCTAAAGC
>NZ_JBFUIX010000220.1:0-4228 GCF_056401635.1 Paenibacillus sp. P4_E11
GTCTACGCACAACCTCAATCGCTAATGTAGTCTTCCCGCTGTTGGAATACCCCACGAATCCGATGAGGGCAGGTTTCTTCTTAGTCATCCTATTACTGTTCATTGTTATTCTCACCATCCTCCTGAGGCATACGAAAATGATCCATCTGCAGGGAGGTTCCTCGTACTTTATGGTTACGAATTAAGGAAGATGGATCATCTCCTAGCATGCCTGCCGTCAGGATGGCGCTCTCCCCATATTTATCCCGAATCCGATCCATCGCCTGATTCAGCTGTTCCTTGCGCGGATGTTCCTTATAATCGAACAAATCCAGCTGTATGGCAGCCGATTGCTTCGGCTGCAGGCTTTGCAGTGTAATGCCTAGCAAGCGCACCGGCTTGTCATCCTTCCAGTGCTTCACGAACAAGCTGCAAGACGTCTTATGAATATCATCGGCGTTCTCGGTCGGGGTCGACATTGTGAAAGAACGGGTAATCGTCTTCATCGATGGATCCCGAATCGTGATTTGAATCGTACTCGTTACCATATGCTGCCGCCTAAGTCGTCGTGCGACTTGATCAGCCAAATTCAAGAATACCCGGGATACATCAGAGAATGACGTCACGTTATGTGGCAATGTCGTCGTATGTCCGATCGACTTGCTCGGCTCGCGGTCTTCCAACACTGGTGACTCATCGATACCGTTCGCCGCCTGCTTCAGCCACGATCCGTTCACTCCGAACTCGCGAATGAGGAACGATTCGTCGTAGGCCGCCAGTTCCCCAATCGTGCGAATGTTCAACTTCGCCAGCTTCTCGGCAGTTCGACTGCCGATTCCGTACATGTAGGAGCAAGGCTGGTCCCACAGTAACTGAGGAACATCCCGTTTGCGTAGCACAGTAAGACCATTCGGCTTTTTCATATCAGAAGCCATCTTGGCGAGCAGCTTATTAGGCGCCACACCGATCGAACACGGGAGATGGAGCTCTTCCATGATCCGGAATTGGATCCGTGATGCGATCTCAAGAGGCGTGCCGAATTGACTGGAGCCTGTGATATCCACGAAGCATTCGTCGATCGACATGGCCTGCATCAGCGGAGAATACTCGTATGCTATGTTCATAAACCGTCGGGAAAACTGACGATAAAGGTCGAAATCCGGCTGGAGCAGAATCAGATTCGGGATCAACTTAAGCGCTTGCCTGACTTGCATGCCCGTCTTAACGCCTTTCGCCCTAGCTGCATAAGAAGAAGTAACGATGATCCCCTTGCGAAGCTCGACACTGCCTGATACCGCAATGGCCTTACCTTTGTACAGGTCCGGTTCAACAGCTTCATGTACAGAGCAATAAAAAGCATTCATATCTATATGAAGGATGACCCGGCCATTCTTAGGGTAATGTTCATTCCGGTTGTTCATACCGATTGAAATGACCTCCATAGCTGGTTTTCATGTCCAAGCCTTCGACTTCACACAGTAGCCTCGGATCATGCAGATTGTACAACATCAGCATACCGTTCCGCTTCAGACCGGTCAAGTCAGAACGTCGGTAAAACAGCTTCTGGAATGGAGTGGGATCGACGAAATTATAGTCAACAAATGAGCCGAAAAATGTTATAATTGAAGGATGAATGTTTGAGGAGGAAGCCCTATGTCAAGCTTAGTCAGTATATTCGACACCACCTTGCGGGACGGAACGCAAGGCGAAGGAATCAGCTTATCCGTAGATGACAAGTTAAAAATCGCCCAGAAGCTCGATCAGTTGGGCGTCCATTATATTGAAGGCGGATGGCCAGGAAGCAACAGCAAGGACATTGAGTTTTTTCATCGCGCCAAGGAACTGAAGCTCGTCCATGCGAAGATTACAGCGTTCGGCAGTACACGTCGCAAGGATTCCAAGGCGGAGTCCGATATGAACTTGAATCGATTGGTCGAAGCTGGTGTGAGCGTAGCGTCCATATTCGGGAAATCATGGGATTTTCACGTGCACACTGCGATTCAAACTACATTGGAAGAAAACCTTGCGATGATCTATGACTCCGTCCGATATTTGAAAAGCAAAGGGATGGAAGTTATCTACTTGGGTGAGCATTTCTTCGACGGCTACAAGAACAATGCAGATTATGCCTTACAAACGATTCAGAAAGCAGAAGAGGCTGGGGCAGATTGGATCGTTCTGTGCGACACGAATGGCGGCTCCTTGCCGGGAGAAGTGTCCGAGATCGTATCGAACGTAACCCAGCGCGTGAAGGCACCAATCGGTATTCACGCTCACAACGATTGCGAGCTCGGGGTTGCCAACAGTATCGCAGCGGTACAAGCTGGTGCGAGACAAGTACAAGGGACGATCAACGGCTTCGGCGAGCGCTGTGGCAATGCCAACCTCTGCTCGGTCATTCCGAATCTGCAATTGAAGCTAAATTACAGCTGCATCACTTCCGAACAATTGCAGAACCTGACTTCCGTTGCGCGTTACGTAAGCGAAATTGCCAACGTCAATATGCCGGTGAACCAACCTTTCGTAGGTGCGGCAGCTTTTGCCCATAAGGGCGGTATTCATGTCTCCGCCATCTTGAAGCACCCTAAGACTTACGAGCACATCACACCTGAGCTTGTAGGGAATAAGCAACGTGTCTTGGTTTCAGAATTGGCTGGTCAGAGCAACTTGATGGTTAAGGCTCAAGAGTTGAACCTCGATCTGAACAAGCAGCATACGCAGACACGTGACATCATCGAGAAAATCAAGGAGCTGGAACATCGCGGTTATCAGTTCGAAGGTGCAGATGCCTCATTAGAGCTCCTGCTACGCCGAGCATTCGAAGATATTAAGGAAGCATTCACCGTGGAATCATTCAAACTCCTGGTAGAGAAATCTGCTGGTAATGCGGTCGCTTCGGAAGCGATTGTCAAGCTGAAGGTTCATGGCGAAACGGTATACACGGCAGCTGAAGGGAACGGTCCCGTCAATGCGCTTGACAACGCACTACGTAAGGCATTAGTCCAATTTTATCCGGATATTAAGCAAATGCACCTTACTGACTACAAAGTTCGGGTGCTTGATGAGAAGGATGCTACGGCAGCCAAAGTTCGGGTGTTGATCGAGACGACTGACTTCAAGAACACATGGAACACCGTCGGGGTTTCCGAGAACGTCATCGAAGCGAGCTGGGAAGCGCTTGTAGATAGTATTCAATATTCCCTGATCGGTAAGATTCACGTTGAAGGCGATACGAAACCAGAAGAGACAGTCGGCATCATCAACCATTAATCATAACTTGCATAACAAAACCACCGATCGAGTTGCCCACAGCAGCCCAAATCGGTGGTTTTGTGTTGGATTACCCTTCCAGCTTCTTCACGAGCTCCTTGATGCGTTTCTCCAGCTCATCCGGATTCAACAAGTTGAACGCATCGGTGATGACTCCTTCGGGATTCACAAGAAATGTCGTCGGCAACCCGCGGATGCGGTACACATCTGCAGCTGCACCATCTGTATCAAGCAGTACCGGGAAGTCGAACTGATGGAACTTGACGAACGACTTCACATTGTCCATTCGATCCTGTGCGGTTACATTGACGGCATAGACGTCCAAACTATCTTTATATTTATCCGCCAGTCTCTTCAAATCAGGCGCTTCCACCTCACACGGCCCACACCAGGACGCCCAAAAGTTGATGAGCAGCACTTTATTGCGCGCACCTCCAACCTCGTATGATTGCCCGTCCAATCCCGCAAGAGAAAACGAAGGAGCCAAGTAATTCGGCTTCGGTGCCGTCTCACTCGGGAGTGAGACTTCCTTGTCCGCCACAGCCATATTCTGATATATCGCAAACCCCGCCAGTACCAATACCAATGCAATTACGATCAAGTTCCTTTTGTTCTTCATATGTCTGCTCATCCTTTATATATGATTGTAAGTGGCAAATTCGCACACAGTAAGGCGCATACAGCCCAACTAGTGGCCGCAACTTAGCCTGTAAGACGATTTTTTCGGCTGCCGATTAACTGTTGATAGAAGCAAAACACGGCCGTTCCAAGTGAAAAAGGACCCCTTTTAGCTCAAACATCTTGTTTGAACCTCCCTGATTGTATAAGGGATTAAGTGGTATGGAGGGTCAAGCCAAAACTCGCCGGGGTCCTCTATTTCACTTTCCACTCCTCGTGTCCACAGTTAATCGACAGCCACTTTTTTCGGCTTACAGCCCTGACAGCGGGCGTATCAAAACGCATCGCTTTGCTCTTGCCC
>NZ_JBFUIX010000221.1:0-4226 GCF_056401635.1 Paenibacillus sp. P4_E11
CTTGCACATACTCTTGAAAGGTCATCTCTGTGATTTGTTCCACAATCAATCCAAGAACAATATAGCCCGCATTACTATAAGAAAATCGTTCGCCTGGGGTGAATTTCATTTCATTATTTTGAAACATGGGCAGAAAATCTTTGGGAGAGTTCATGGCATACATCGGCACTGACTTCCAAAGATTAGCGTAATCACTCATGCTCTCTTCATCAAAATAATCGGGTATTCCTGAACTGTGAGTTAGTAAATGATGCACTGTTATGCTCGGATCAAAGTTAGGAAAGGAAATGGCTAAACAATCGCATAATCGTGTATCAAAGTCTAGGAGTCTTCTCTCAACAAGCTGACATATTGCGAGTGCGGTAAAGATCTTACAGCCTGATGCTATGCCGAACCGCGTATTCGTCGTATTGATGATCTGATCGCTTCGATTTGCATAGCCGTATCCTTGTTCGAATAAGATCTCATCTGGGTTTCCTATTAACACCGCACCAGAGAATGGTAGGTTCCCTTCCTGGTTGTACGCTTTAATAATATCATCAATATGCATATGAAAGTTGTGCACCTCATCTTCACGATTGAACTATGATACGATCATACTTGATTCTATTGTACGCTGGTAAGTAACGTTCAGATATAACAGAACATTCCTGCGGTTCACAATAGCACAAAAAACCGTCAGAAGACTTAGTCTCCCGACGGGTCACATCATGTGCTACCTTACCTATATTTACTTGCGCTGAAACCCGGCCAACAATGCCCAGCGCCGTTCCGTTCGCCGTTTATACTTGGGCAAACTACGATAGATTTGAACTGTTTCCCGAAACGCCTCTGCGGCTTCGTGTTGCCGGCCTAACTGTCCATACAACTTACCAAGCTTGTAGTACGCTTCACAGGAAGAGGAATGCTCGCTGCGGAATTGCTCCAAGTATCCAATCGCCCGTTCCGGATGTGTTACAGATACGGCCTCTCCGAGGCGCAAATATGGTTCCCCGTATTTCAATCGCGGATTCATCTCAAGACTCTGAAGGATGAGCCGCTCTCCTTCCTCCATCTGCCCGAGTTTCAACTGACACAATCCAATCTCGTAGCGCACATCCGCCGAATCTTCCATGATCGGTCGGACTTGTTCCAGATATTCGAGCGCTTGATGATACTGTTTCTTCTCCATTAATATTCTCGCCGCCTCCAGCTTGCTCCCCGTGTTATGTGGATTCGCTGCCAGCTCATTACGAAGTTGAGTTAATCGTCTGCTGCGCTTGAACGGCTTCACGAAGCTCGGGAAGAGTCCGATGAATCTGCGATCAAGCAAGTACAATACGATTAACAGGATAAGCAGTGCAAGAAGCGGGTTGCCCAGCAGTCGCCAGAGTAGCACGAAAATGATGATTTTCCCCATCCAGACACATCCGTTTCTAATGGATTGAACATTAGGTACATTCTGGTGTCAAGTATAACAAAAATTAGCCCTCTCGTGCATCTTCCGTTCAACTATCTTTGCCATGTCGATTTCCGTTATACTAAACCTCATACTACTATTTTATCCAAAAGGCGGAATTGATATGGGCCAGATAATTAACCAACACTACGAAGATACGGATTTCAATTATAATAGTTTCCGAGAAGCTGAACTACAACATAGCACATTCGTCCGTTGCCGGTTCCGTGGTGCACAATTCACAGAAGCGGTATCCACCAGCTGTCAATTCATCGATTGTGACTTCTCGGGAGCGGAGTTCAACGCTTCCCTCCATACCGAATCGGCATTTATGAATTGCAATTTCACGGGGGCTAACCTGTTCGTTGCGAAATTCGTGGCATGCAAGATGACCGGATCGGATTTTGCCGAGTCTGGCATGGACGGCATCACGATCCAACAGGGCGATTGGTCCTATGTCAACTTGCGTAATGCCAATTTAACGAAACAGTCTTTGCGCGGTGTACGTTTCGTCGAGGCAGATCTATCGTTCTGCAAACTGGAGAAGGCGGATCTCCGAGAAGCCGATCTAACTCGAACCCGGCTCGGTCAAGCTAAGCTGAGAGGAGCCGATCTCAGAGGAGCAATTGTCGACGGGATCGATTTCAAATCCATTGATGTAACCTCGGTCCGTATGGATGTTGCACAAGCCGTAGTCTTCGCTCGCTCTTATGGAGCTAAGATCGAGTAAGCATGGTCGGCTGCCTTTTCTGATGCCTGACATAGAGATAGATCGTAATTACAACAAGGAATTCCGACAGCGGAATAGCCAACCATATACCGTTAGTCCCCATGAGGTGAGGCAAGGTCAGAAGTAATACAACCATCAGAAGCATTTCTCTGGCTATGGTGATCCAGATGGCCATTCTGACTTGATCCGTCACTTGAAAATAAGTCATCATTACAAAGTTCACTCCCATGAAGAGATAAGCTGTGAAGAACAGACCGATTCCTTTTACAGCCAACTCTCGGACCTCCTCAGAGAAATTCCCGAACACCGATACCATGACATTAGCGAATAGAAGTCCGATAATCAGCACGCAACCGCCTGTAACAACCGCCGTAATGATGGCAATCCGGATTGTCTCCCGCTCACGTACCCGATTGTTGGCTCCTCGATAATAGCTGATCAACGGTTGAACAGCTGCCCCCATACCAAGGAACATTAAGAGCATCACACTGTGTACATAATTCAAGATCGAGAATGCGGACACTCCTACCGTCCCAGCCCAGCGAACCATAGCAATGTTGTAGCCTGCTGTGAATACGGCAATGCCTAGTTCTGCGATAAAGCTTGGAAACCCGATTGTTAATGTATTCCGAAGCAGTTCCCAGGAGAATTGCGGTTTGACAAACTTAAGGGTGCTCTGCGTTCGGAAAAAATGCGCTACTAACACAAGGGTTCCCAACGTAAATGCTAAGATAAACCCCCAGGCTGAACCAGAAACGCCAAAGTCCAACACAAATAGGAATATATAATTCAACACTATATTACTAACGGCAATGACAAGCATTGACACCATGGATAGATTTGGATTGCCGTCATTTCGGACGAACACATTGAAGGCACTATGCACCGTGACTACAAAACCGCATGCGAACAGCACATGCATATACTCCATCGTGTAGGCCATCGTCTCCTCGTTCGCCCCCAGGAATACAGCCAATCGCTCACGAAACATGAAGGCTATTCCGGCAATCACGAGCGTGGAGCTGAAGATAAGAACGAGTGAATGGGTGAAGATGGACTGCGATTTGGCAATCTCTCGGGCGCCTAATGCTTTGGAGTATAAGGTAGCCCCTCCAATTCCAATCCATAGCGAGATAGCTATGTATATGGTGAACACTGGAAACGCCACATTGACCCCAGCCAGTGCGGTTGAGCCTAAGCGTTGCCCGACAAAGATCCCGTCAATCACTACGTTGACGGACATCATCACCATACCGATTAAAGATGGAATCAAATAACGGAAAAACACCTTACTTACTGAATCGGATTCAAGTGACTGTAAGCCTTTGCGTTCATAATTCATGTTGCACCTCTAGTCTGCGGGAGCGGTCTCCCTCTATGTATCCCATACAACTTACCACAATCAGATTCGTTTTTTCCATCTAAAAGTTTATCGAAGGACGAAATCTCATAACTCCTACCAGCCAAGTGCGGAAAAGCTGATCAATATGGAAGTAAGTCTAGTACCTCAATAGTACTAGTCACATATAAATGCAGTATCAATATCTTCCAATGATAGATGTTGGGGATTTAGTTGAAAGGAGGCCATAGCATGATTACTATCCTTATCCTATKMGTATCTAGTTTCTCGTTGTATTGGTTGCTCAAGCCCCCCGTTACGAAAGCGGAAATAGAGAAGATTCGAAATGAACGGCAAGTGATCGATGAAGCCAGCAATTCGGAGAAGCAGCACCTGAATGTAATCGTGAACAAGTAACCGCTGATATAACGTACGAGAAATGAGGTGAATGGCAGTTGATCGGATCTGCAGCAGTTTTTATTACTATCTTTTCCTTTCTATTCACAGTCGTTCTGATTCTATGGAGACCTCGCGGAATGAACGAGGCCGTTCCTGCTACCGCAGGAGCAATTCTGGTCCTCCTCAGCGGAAGTGTAACGTTCTCAGACTTATACCAGATAAGCGCCACGGTTAGTGGAGCGGCTATTACGATTAKGGCTACTATAGTCATGRCTATTGTATTGGAAAGTTTCGGTTTTTTTTATTGGGCGGCAGCAGGA
>NZ_JBFUIX010000222.1:0-4183 GCF_056401635.1 Paenibacillus sp. P4_E11
CCATTGAATATCATCCTTCAACAATCCTGAGAACTTCAAAAATCCAAACGTCTCAAAAAAATCGATATGTTCTGGCGAAAGCTTCATCATAATCCTCCTAAATAATTACATGATTATCAATTCACTCTTGGCATTCGGTTAACCGGTTAACCGTTAACTATTTACTATACTAAAAATAGCCAGTATAATTGTCAATATATTCTTTGTTCTCGTGACGATTCTCGCTAAGGAGCACCTTTATGTTGAAAATGAACCGAAATACAGACCGCTTTTCACGAAGCGTTTTTGCCAAAGATATTTTGCACGTATTACGGATGGGAATTATTTCAGGAGAATTACCAGCAAACCATCGATTAGTGGAAGGTCATCTTGCTGAACAATTTGGCGTCAGCCGAGGCCCCGTACGGAGTGCCCTTCATGCACTGGAACAACAAGGACTGCTCCGGATTCTACCCAGTGGCGGAGCCGAAGTTATTGGTTTCAGCGAAAAACATGCGCTCGATCTGTTCGACACCCGTCAAAACTTGGAGGGAATAGCGGCGCGAACACTTATGAACTTGCCACAGTTGAATTTGGACCCCCTGAGAAACATTACCTCGGCGATGTCCAAAGAAAGAAATTCCATTGCGCATTTATGCGAACTCGATATGGAATTCCATCATGAGTTTATCAAACTCGCTGACAACTGGGCATTACTTCAGTTGTGGACTACGCTGAGCCCTGTTATTGCCGATATGCTCACGTTCACGAATAGCCTTGCCACTGACGCGCAATTAATAATAGCGAACCACCAAGCGCTTTTGACCGCTATAGAGAACCAAGACTTGGATTTGCTGCTGAACTTGATTGATGAACAAATTCAAATACCACGCAAGCTCGTTTCCAAACGATACAGCAGCCTGTCGGAGCCCGACGCGAGCGCTGAACGAAATTTGACGTGATTGTTCCTCTCACTAAAAGAAGCTTGCCCGTATAAGGCAAGCCTCTTATGCTTCGTGCAAACTTGTTCACATCATTGCTTAATGCACCTCTAACGCAGTCTCCTTAGGATCCGACTGACCTTGCTTGAACCAAGTCGATCTCTGTATCACCATCCAAAACCAGCCGACCGCCAGGATGCAAACCACGGAGTAGATCACAAATGTAAGCTTCAGCCCCACGAAATGCGCACAGATGCCGCCTACTAAACTCCCGATAATGGTACTGATGCCTTGCATAACGATCGCATTGACCATTTGACCGCTGGCCCTTAGCTCCGGCAGTACCGAAGCGTTCACGTATTCGATCAAGCACAACGAGATTAAGATAACTGTACCGCCATGCAGCACCCATAGCAGCAAGATTGTCGCAGGAGTTAGGTAGTAGGCGAACAGGACTAAGCGGATAGCTTGTACAACGCCTGAGACGAGCAAAATATTCGCAATCCCGAATTTCTTATAGATTTGATCAAACCAGATCATGAATGGAAATTGACTCACCGAACCGATCAGCAGCCCCAACCCGATCCACTCCGTGCTGATGCCCTGTTCCTTGCTGTAGATCGCTTGGAAAGAAAAGAAATAGCTTATGGTCGATTGAATGAACATGGAGTAGACGAATATATAAATCAGCTTTTTACTTCTGAATATTTCTCGCAGATTCACCTTTTTCCCATCGCGCTGATGTCCTTTCACGTTGGATAAGAACGGGATCAGACCCAAAGCAATCAACATGATGATGGAATAGAGGATGAAGATGTAATAAATGTTGTATTTGATCATCCAGCCAGCTGCCAGCGACATGAGAGCGAAGCCTATCGACCCAAATGTGCGCACGCTTGAAAATTTGAAGTTGTACTTGCTCGCAATTTCCAAGGTTACAGCCGTACTTAGCGGGAAGATCGCGCACTGGAAGATTGTGAACAGTAGGGTGAAGATAAGGATCAGTGTGAACATGCTACCTGAAATCGGAATTAACCAAATACATATTGCCGAGATCAATATACAAACGACCATCACATGGTTCTTGTATTTAGCTCGATCCCCGATCAATCCCCAATAAGGTTGAACGATAATCGCGATTACCGCAGACAGAGCGCCAATCGTCCCTATCTGGGTCGTATTCAACCCCACTTCTGTATAGTAGAGTCCAATATAAGATCCATAGGCACCGGCGCTCATGAAGATCAGGCAATAGAACATCGCAATCGGATAAAAGTTTCGGTTCACGTGAGCAGCACTCCCTTGCGCCTAGAATGTCCGCGATCGTAATTGAAACCGCTTTCCAGATATGACGACATAATACCATATCTAGCTAAATAGAAATAGGGTCTCGAAGTAAACCGTGTTAATCGAAATGAACAACGAGGATGGAGAACAAGGAGGTATCTTTTATTCGGGACAATATCGTGGAGAAAAAAGGCGGTATAGATGGGAACCTCAAGAAAGACGCGTAGGTCAATTGCTGGATCTCGATGGCGACAAGGTAGCAAAAGTGTTAGCAGCCCTTGGCCACAAACAGCGCTTGGACATTCTTAGATCTGTCTTGAAAGAACCCCTTTCGGGTTCAGAACTTGTTGAACACTTAAACATGGGGACGACCGGTCAACTTTACCATCACATTAAGGCGCTGCTTGGGGCCGATCTCCTTGTTCAGGAAGAAAGAGGCGGTCTTTACTCTCTTCCCTCCCACAGAGCACTTCCACTTCTTTTGTTACTCGCCGCGACCTCCGACTTAATTGATACAAGTGACTACATGGAATTGGCGGAAACCAGAAATAACGCTAGTGCCTATTTGGGTACTCCTCAGGACGGCTACGACCCGCACCATCTTCTGTGGGCTGTGTTAGATAATTCAATCCTAGAGCATCAAGCAGGTTTCTGTAACGAAGTTGGCATTTTTCTTCATAGTGATGGCAGCATCACAGTATCTGACAACGGACGCGGAATCCCTGTTCAAGTCCTTCCGAACACAGAAAAATCTCGTGTGCAGGCTGTCCTCACTGAATTGAGCCATTATAGCACCAGTGACTCATTTGTTGCTCCGGGTGGTAAGAAGGGCATTAATATTGCAGTTGTTAATGCACTCTCACAAAAGCTTTCGATCGAAGTTCGCCGAGAAGGAAAAGTGTTCAGGCAAGACTATAAACATGGAATCCCGCAGTCTGACTTATTAACTGTAGGTGTTACAAAGGAAACGGGAACGAGCGTTACTTTTCTACCAGACCAAGAAATTTTCGGTTCCAATTTCGACAAGAATATCTTGGCCAAACGTGTCCCTGAAATATCTGCCACTTATCCCGAACTAACAATCCAATTCCACAAGGATCAGGAATAATCGTTAACTGTAACTAGTAAAGAAAGACAAATCGAATATTATTTCTATGAGGCTCCTCAAATTGAGGGGCTTTTCCCATATCAGGAGGGAGGAACAGTATGAGAATGGTTCAACACAGTAACCAGATGATAGCATGATTAGACTTAACCCTAACGGACATAGAAGCTCTTATTTGTTGAGTTTTGGGTCGAATCGCTTTCTATCGGACCCAGGATCCCATATTTGCCTGTAATGAAGCCATAGCTCCTGGAATTGTGTGAAATAAGGGCAACTGAGTCCGTAAGGATTGTGCAACAGAGATGGTACAGTAAATAAGGTCTCTGATGTCCGTTCATTCGGTAAAGCACTGATTTAGGTTTTGAGCCGTTTTTTGTTACTACTCAGGTCACTACACGGTGAGGTTTATGGATCCTGTACGCGAAATAGCGCGGATTTTCCGCGTTACAGCCGTCCTGGCGGTCCTATGGCTGCCCCGACGAGAATGTTTGATGTACCACAAATCAAAGTCCTAAGTAGTAACCGTTTTTTTTTACAAAAAATAGGACACCATATGTCTCTTGTCAATTGGTCAAGCTCGACCAGTAACCTAAGAGAAAGTGTCCTAGCAAATCCTAAATCGCACTATTGTTCCTTACTACTTTGGATACGATTGTAGAAACATCGCTATACGGAGTTCCCGATATATCGATCCCATCGTTGTCGACCATAATCAGTTTCGTTGTATTCGTTGTTTTCACGGCAACGACCTGCGTGCACGACTCGGCGAACGTTCTGGATACCCGCACCCCATCAGCTGTTCCGAATTGCCCTATCCTTACCGCTACATTACAATCATGAGCTTCGGTTCCATCACAGATTAGCTTGGTAC
>NZ_JBFUIX010000223.1:0-4139 GCF_056401635.1 Paenibacillus sp. P4_E11
ACCCATAACTGCCCAATCGGGAAGCACGCAGCGTATCGAGCGAGATGAGAATGATCTTCATGTCTTAAGTTTCCTCCTAAGGAAGCGTCCTCGTCAAGTCTGTGTTGTATTCAGATAAGCCAGAATTGAGTCACAATTGTGCTCCACCGTTGAGGACGAAGTGCGTAGCGTGATATCGGGCTGTAAAGGTTGTTCATAAGGGTCCGAAATACCGGTGAACTTGGCGATCTCTCCCCGCCTTGCCTTGGCATAAAGTCCCTTCACATCCCGATCTTCGCACGTTTCCAACGGACATTCCACATAGATCTCTACATAGCTGGGAATTTCACTGCGAGCATATTCCCTCATCTCATTGTATGGTGTAATGGCGGAGACGAGTACGATGACGCCATTACGTGAGAGCAGCTTGGCAATATAGGCTATGCGCTTAATGTTCTCTAATCGATCCTCGCGGCTGAACCCGAGGCCCTTGCATATCGTCGTACGCAGATCATCTCCATCCAGCAATTCAACAGCATGGCCTTGTTCGTGAAGGATAGCTTCTAACTGTTTGGCAGTCGTTGTCTTGCCAGAACCTGACAAGCCAGTAAACCATAGCACTGGACCTTGTGTCCTCCTGCTAGTCATCTTCATCGCTTCCTTCATCAGGGACATGTAACCTCCACTGGCATGCCGCCGGATTGATGCGATCGGATCGCAGCCTCAATCACTTCCTGCGCGGCAAGCGCATCTGCTCCTGAAGCTTCAATCGCTTCGGGTGCTGTCCCTGCTTTAATCTGTTCCACGAATCGCCCGATTCGTCGTCCGAACGTATCGTTAAATCCCTGCATCCCCCCGAACAATGGATTCTTCACGACCAGCAGATCGTCAGACTGATGAGGATAGAAGGTCATACTTTCGTAAACGTTGTCAATGACGAATCGGCCATTCTGACCAGCAACCTCGCAATATTCAATCGGATGGCGCATCGACATGTCGTAGCTGCCCGTCAAGTGACCTACGGCGCCGGAAGTAAATTCCATATTGACGGAGACCGTCGACCAGGAGCTTCTGCCTTCCGCTCTTGTCATGAATGCCTGCACACGACGAATGTCTCCGCCAAAATATCGCATGACATCGATGGAATGGGGATGCAGGGCTCGCATGTGCAGCCATTCGCTCTCATCGGATTTGTTCTGAATCGTAAGCCGCATATTGATAAATAGCTGTTTGCCAAGTTGACCCGCAGTCACCAGTTCCTTGGCTCGATAGGCAGCTGGGGTGAATCTGTGGTTCAAGTTGCAGGCAAGTCGAACCCCCTTCTCCCGGGCGTATGCAACCATCTGCCTGGCTTCCGAAATATCGTTGGAGATGGGCTTCTCTACTAGTACGTCTTTACCTGCGGCAATGGCGAGCATAGCAGGTGCAAAGTGATGACTTCCTTTCTCCACACCGGCAGTTGCCACAATCACAACGTCTACCTGCTCCTGCTGCAATAGAACAGAGAGATCGGTATAAGCGGGAACATCAAATTCCAAACCGGCTTGTGTTGCCMGCTCCTCCATCAGATCGCACACGGCGACAAGTTGTGTGTCGGGGTGCTGCTTGTAACTGCGGCAATGAATTTTGCCTATATGGTTCACACCTACAACAGCAACTCGGATCATCACGCACCTGCCTTCTTTTCTTCCTGGTTGGCCTTCTTCTCTTGCAAGGAACGGGCGCCGCCGATGGAACCAATTCCGAGAGAATCGTAAGCCTCTTGGGAGGATTCGAATGTCTTGCCCTTTCCATGCCAATTCAGATTCGTATAGATTGGATTTCGACGATTAGTCTCCTTTTCCCTTCTTGCGATATGCGCCAGCATCCGTTGCTCCAACATAGCTACAACTTCCGGTTCTTGCTCGGCCAAATTCATATTCTCTTCCGGATCGCGGATTAGATTGTACAATTCGTACTCTGGCTTGAAATGAAAATCCGGTTCCAAGGCGTGAATAAGCTTCCACTCCGGTGTTCTCCAGCCATGCTTGCGCATCCATGTGCATTCCGTAATATAGAACTCACTGATTCTGGAAGTAGGCTCGGATTGCCATTGTCCAGCGAAGCTGCGTCCGTCAAATTCAATCCCGCTCTCGATGTCTAACAGGTCCAGAATCGTAGGCATAATGTCTTGGATCACGGTGACTTCAGAGATTCGTTTCCCTGCGGGTACCCGCCCAGGAAATTTCAGGATGAGTGGAACTACAAGCGTACAATCGTATAACCCATGGTGATCAAAATAACAATCATGCTCATATAGCGTCTCACCATGATCAGATGTAATGATTACCAGCGTGTCTTCTTCCAGGCCAAGAGCGGAGATCTTGGCGAAGATCGTCTGGATGCAGGCGTCCATATAGGCGATAGCTCCATCATACTGAGCGCTGACATATTCGTGGTCTGTAACGCCTTCAGGAATCCACGATTGTAGGAACGAGGCGAATGGCTTGAAATTATAGACGGGCTCCATGGAGCGGTTATTGGGATCCATCTCGTCATTGCCGTAGAAGATCCGCTCATAAGGTGCGGGCGGCAAATAAGGTGAATGCGGATCCATATGACGCAAGAATAGGAAGAATGGCTTGTCTTCAGCCGCCAACCGTTCCAGCTCTGGAATGGCAACCTCGTTCAAGTTATGAGCTTTCGGAGCACGGCCTGTCTCATCCGGCTGCCAGGATTCGTAATTCAGATAAGTCTGGAATCCGCGTGAAGAAGGGTTTCCAGTAAATCCGATACAAGTCGTCTGATAGCCTTCTTGATCGAGCACTTCGGCCAGTGTTCGGACGTGACCGCCTAGTGGTCCTTGATGGCGCAGCGCCACTACATCCGTGCCGAATACATCCATTCCCGTAAGCATACAAGCATAAGCCGGTGTCGTCGGAATGCTCGGGCTGAAATGCTGCTCGAACAATACGCCTTCCGACGCTATCTTATCCATATGGGGGGTGGTTAACCGGTTATAATGATAGGAACTCATATGATCACGACGCAAGCTGTCTATGCCGAATAAGATCACGTTCGGTTTTTTCTGGGTCATTGTTATAGCCTCCTATCGACCATTCAATTTTTTCAGACAAGCATTCAAGTAGCCGTACGATTCAGCAGCCACAATGGAAACCTCAGCAAGCGAATGATCGGGACCAGCGCCAATGACTTCAAGCACGACAGGACCGTCATAATTACCGTCTACCATCGCCTTGCAATAGTTGTACAAGTCGATGTCGCCACGACCGCAGGCTTGCAACTCAATCGGTCCAGGCCCTTGCTCTCTGCCTCTGCAATCACGGATATGGACATGCTTCACTCGGCTTAGGACGGCTGGGAGCGCCTCATCCGCATTCTCGCCTGCTCGATGGATGTGACTAGGGTCCATATCGATGCCGAATGCCCGCGACGAAATCTGCTCCATCGCTTGTAGTGTCGTTGGTGTATTGTAGATCGATTGGTTCACGTGTGCCTTCACGCATAAGGTAACGCCGTACGATGCAGCCATCTCTGCCAATCGGGCCAACTGATCGATCGATTGCTGCAAATCGCCAGRTTGGTCCGTTTTCCCTYCTGGACCTACATTGATGACCGGAATTCCAATTGCTGCCGCCGCTTCGAATGCTTGCTGCAAGCGAGCCTCATCCAACGAAGCGACTTCCATCGACAAGAACAATAACCCATTCTCTTGCACGATTGCCTGCAGCTCTTCCTTCTGCTCCTGCCAACGGCTTAAATCGAGATGTTCGCACATCCCCTTGATTGCTGAGATTTCGACGCCATCGTATCCGCATTGCTTAATTTGTTTGGCCGCAGTCGCAAAATCAAATTGCTTAAAAAGAACCGAATTAACACCAAGCTTGATCATGATTATGTTCCTCCTTATCTCATCGTTAATGGATCACCGTGCAGCGGTGGAAGTGCGTGCGGTCGAACAACTTCTCCTCCACGCTCGTAGGATTCGATCACCGCGAACGTGTATTCCAACACAGCTAGTGCGTCACGACCATTGGCCCGAAGCTTCTCGCGGGGAACACCATTCGATACGTCTTCCAGAAAAGCATGAAGGCGATTGTTGAATGTCGATCCGAAATCGGTTGTACCATAATCAGTTACTTCAGCTTGCGGTTGCGCAC
>NZ_JBFUIX010000224.1:0-4137 GCF_056401635.1 Paenibacillus sp. P4_E11
GGTTAAGGTTAAGAAAGGGAGCAGCGTCAATACAGGGGTCGCTATTGCTACTGTTGAAGCGGGCGGCGAGAACGTGAAGAACCTGGAAGCTGTTCTGTATGTTCCCGCAGGTGAAGGCAAGCAGATCGTACCTGGGATGAAAGTGGCCATTTCTCCAAGTTCTGTTAAGAAAGAGGAGTATGGTTTTATGATCGGTCGGGTAATCTCGGTATCGGAATTGCCGACGACTCGGCAAGGCATGATGGTTACGATTGGGAACGAAGCGTTGGTAGAGCAGTTAGCAGTAGGCGGCGCCGCGCTTGAAGCACGGATCGATCTAGTGCCGGACAGCCAGACGGAAAGCGGATATGAATGGTCTACCGGGGACGGCTATCCAGCCAAAATCAATAGTGGAACGTTGGTCGTAGGCGCGATTACTGTCAGCCAATACCGGCCTATTACTTCCCTATTCCCCCAGATCAAATGATGCGGAGTTGATTGCGTTATGAATCCCGTTAAACGAGTGAAGACGCCAACCGTGTTGCAGATGGAGGCGGTTGAGTGCGGTGCTGCCGCCTTGGCGATCGTGCTCGCCTACTATGGAAGTTTTGTTCCGCTGGAAGAGTTGCGTCTGGAATGCGGCGTTTCAAGAGATGGAAGCAAAGCGAGCAACATTCTGAAAGCAGCTCGTAAATATGGCATGATCTCGAAGGGCTACAAGAAAGAACCGGAATCCTTGAAACAATTGAAGGGCCCGATGATCATTCACTGGAACTTCAATCACTTTCTAGTGCTGGAAGGATTCAAGAATGACAAGGTGTATTTGAATGACCCGGCCGCAGGCCCGCGCGTCGTTACATACGAAGAATTCGATCAATCTTATACGGGTGTTGTCATTACATGCGAACCATCCCCAGAGTATAAGAAGAAGGGCATGAAGCCGAGCTTGATCGGCTCATTGCGACGCAGGTTACGCGGTTCTAGTACGGCATTGCTGTACGTCATCTTGGCAGGCTTGTTCCTGGTCGTTCCTGGTCTCGTAGTTCCTGTCTTTTCCAAAATATTTATCGACAATATTTTATTAGGACAGATGAATCACTGGTTAATCCCGCTATTGATCGGAATGGGAATGACGGCCGTCATGCGCGGATGTCTCACGTGGCTGCAAACGTATTATTTGCTTAAACTGGAGACGAAATTTTCGTTAAGTACCTCAAGCCGATTTTTCTGGCACGTGCTGCGGCTGCCGATTGACTTCTTCTCGCAAAGATATGCCGGGGAAATTGGCTCGAGAGTGATGATTAATGATCGAGTGGCACAGCTGTTGTCCGGAGAACTGGCAGTCGCGGTGCTGAATTCGATCATGATCGTGTTCTACTTCATCCTGATGGTCCAATATAGCAGCTTGCTTGCCATATTGGCAGTGGTCGTCGCTCTGCTTAATTTCGTTCTTCTCCGCTTCATCTCCCGTCAACGAAAAGACCAGAATCAAGCGTTGATCCAAGAGGGTGGGAAGCTTGCTGGCGTATCTATGAACGGTCTGCAAATCATTGAGACGTTAAAATCGAGCGGTTCGGAGTCCGACTTCTTCGCCAAGTGGTCCGGTTATCAGAGCAAGCTGATGAATTCGACGCAACGAATGGGAGTTTCAACCGGAATTCTTTCTGCTGCACCCACGTTTTTGTCCAGCCTCAGTGCCGTAATAATATTAGCCGTAGGGGGTCTTCAGGTTATGGATGGCGCTCTGACAATCGGGATGTTGGTTGCGTTCCAGAGCTTGATGGCGAGCTTCATCCAGCCTGTCAATCAATTGGTACGGTTAGGCGGCTCCTTACAGGAGGCTGAAGGTAGCTTGAATCGACTTGATGATGTGTTGAACTATCGGGTTGACGACCAGGCTGCCGATGAATTACAGCCAACTGAGTCAGATTCGCTCGCCGCAGACGAGAAACCAGCGCAATTATCTGGGTTTATTGAGTTAAATAACATCACCTTCGGCTACAGCAAGCTGGAAGAACCGCTCATTCATAATTTCAACTTGACACTGAAACCGGGTTCGCGGATAGCGCTTGTTGGAGGTTCTGGCAGCGGGAAATCAACAGTGGCCAAGCTGGTGGCAGRCATTCACGAACCTTGGTCCGGGGAAATATTGTTCGACCATACTCCACGCAAACAGATTCCTCGTACCGTTCTTGGCGCTTCTGTTGCTGTTGTCGATCAGGACATCAGCATGTTCGAAGGGACGATTCGGGAAAATTTGACGCTGTGGGATTCCACGATCCAGGAATTGGACATCGTAAGAGCCGCGAAGGACGCTTCGATTCACGATGATATATCGGCGAGAACCGGTGGGTACGATCATCAGATTGAAGAAAGCGGCGGTAACTTCAGCGGAGGCCAACGTCAACGTCTAGAGATCGCCCGGGCCTTATGCGGGAATCCGTCCATTCTCGTGCTGGATGAAGCCACAAGTGCGCTGGACCCCAGAACTGAGAAGCTCGTAGATGAAAGCTTCAGACGCAGAGGCTGCACGTGCATCATTATCGCTCACCGGTTAAGCACGATTCGGGATGCAGACGAGATTATCGTCATGCAGCGCGGTAAAGTCGTTGAACGCGGCACACATACTAGCTTGCTGGCCATGAACGGCGCGTACGCCAAGTTAATTCAGGAACATTAAGGGGATGACGGATTTGAAGCAAACGGAGGAAATTGCATTGGAGCCGTTGTTTCAGCAATTCGCAGTCGTAGTGGAGATGGGAGGGAATCTCCCCCTACTCGTTACGGATGAGCAGCACGTATGGTACGTGTTATCCGGTCGTGTCGATGCGTTCTCTGTTTCCTTGTCACAAGGAGAAGTTCGACAGAAGCGAAGGTACTTATTCAGCGCAGGTGCTGGACAAGTGCTGTTCGGATTTCATGATACATATGGGGACCAGGAGCGTAACACAGACGGTTTGTTAATTACCGGCAGCTCAGATACGAAGCTGCTGCGCATGAGCACTTCTGAACTCCAGCATGCAGCCAAGGATGAACGGTACCACGAAGCAATCGCACAAGCGATCGAAGAATGGGTTCATTTGTGGTCAACTGCACTTAGAACATACAACCCGCCCTCCACATTTGTAAGTATGGATGTAGCTAGCGGGATTGAAGCACCTATCGGTACGGTATTCCGAGCACCCAAGACGTTATGGATGCAGATCGAGCGAGGCAGCTTGCACTGGATGGGCGAACCACAGTTCGCGGCGAAGCAACACAGTTACTTTCCACTTGGCTTGTTGTCAGCGACCAGCACATCCGCTTGGTTGGACCAAGATGAACAATGGATGTCCCTGGAGCAATTTCATAAAGTCGTTCACGGATGCTTACTTCATATTCGTCAGTTGGAGATCGAGACCGAAGCGAATCGATTGGAGAAGAAGACCGAGAACGATCACAAGATTATGGATCATGCCCTGAATCAGTTAGTAGCAGTAACCGGTGGTCGCAAATCTCCTTCTATTCCATATGCGGCTTCTGCGGATGTGTTATATATGGCTTGCCGAATAGTAGGCGATTCGCTTGGAGTTGAGATGAAGCCGGCGCCACCTGGGAGTGGCATACGTGAATCAAGCAATCCAGTGAATGATATAGCCCGATCCTCTAATGTGCGTTCCCGTCAAGTCATATTGAAGGACCAATGGTGGAAGGAGGACAGCGGTCCATTACTTGCATTCTGGGCGGAGGATGGCCGTCCGGTTGCACTAATCCCCAAGAAAGCCACACAATATCAATTGATCGATCCTAGTAACGGAGCGGAACGGATCATGAACGAGGAGCTGGCGCAGCAGTTATCTCCGGTTGCCCATATGTTCTATCGATCTTTTCCAGCAAGACCGCTTAACGTTAAGGACATTCTACGATTCGGAGCACATCGCAGCTTGACTAGGGATGTCGTCACCTTGATTCTCATGGGTGCGGTATCTGGGGTGCTGGGTATGCTCGTTCCGATCGCGAATGGTATTCTGTTCGATACGATTATCCCGGAATCGAATCACGGCCTGCTCCTGCAGATGACAATGATCTTAATATCTGTCACCATCTCCATGCTGTTGTTCGGACTTACCCAATCGATGGCGATGTTAAGGCTGGAGGGGAAGATGGATAGCTCGATTC
>NZ_JBFUIX010000225.1:0-4126 GCF_056401635.1 Paenibacillus sp. P4_E11
ACGTAACACCTTGATAGAAAGAAGAACAAGAGAGGGCAGGTAGAGGGAGTGGAGAAGCGTCAGCATTTATGGAAACAGCGACCGTACCCTATTCTACCTGTCCTCCCTCGCGCTAACTTAACTTATCTACCAAGGACCGTCGTCCGGCGTGGTTATGGTGAACCATATAATCCCAGTTGTATTCATTGAATAATACATACCGCGCTAAGCTATTATTTTGTAAATGAGTATGGAACGATAAACTCTCGTATAGATGCAAGGCACGTTTGTTATTCCCTGAGACGTGTAAGCTTAGTACGTCCAGGAATGACTTCGTTTGTACAAAATGCTGCGCCCATTGCAGCAACAGCTTGCCAACTCCCTTGCCTTGATGGGCCGGATGGACAGTAACATCTTCGATATAACATTCTCTGGCTTGTGGCTGATAGTTCAAGAAATGTAACCCGAGCAACAATTTTAAGCTATTCCATTTTCCGAACATATTGAAGACCTGCCACGATGGAAGCACGTGCTTCTCTTGCTGAATGTCAGATTGGGCTTTCCATTTGATGGACAGAGTACCTATAACTTCTCCGTCTTGTAGGGCGACGATTCTCTGACTTGCTGGTTCGACGGGAAAATGATCAAGAAGCTTTTGGAAAAAAGTAGCGAGATCGTCATCATTCAAGTTCGTAAGGTTTTGAAATTTTCCGCGAAACCCATGCACAAGCAAGCGGCTGATCTGTTGATTKTATATTGCCTGCATAGGTTCAATAGTTATGGGTGTAACGACTGTCATAATGGATTCCCCCTTTCCGAATTTGCAATCGGTTCGATCAAGACTTGCAACTCGTAATGAAGCTCGCTCTGGCTGAATAGGGATAGATAAGATTTTTCAATCAGTAGTAAGGGGCCTGTTACGACATAAGATTGTGCCGAAGCATAGTCGTAAAACTGTTCAATCAGTTGACCAATCTCATCATCTTCATGAACCAGGCTTTGCATAGAAAGGTAATCACCGCCAGGCAAAGAAAGATCGCTCGGCTCTTGGGTTTCCAAGTATAAGGAAATGGTGCTCGAACCGTCATATAAATAATGAATGTCTAATTCGAACAAGTTCGGAACGCGTTTTGCTTGTTCAACTAACAGTTTGGCATTTAGCTTCGTGTGTGAATCCATTTCAACCCAACGTGTAAAATGCGTGGTGTCCCGCCACTTGAATTGGCAATGATTGGGTTGTGGGCTTAAGCTTTGTTGTTCATGCAAAACTTTGTTGATGAACTTCTGAAGCTCTTGGAGTCGAAGTAACTCCGTATTTATTTCTAGTAAGGAATTGTGAAGCAGCTGTCGATATTGATCCGTAGAAAATGAAGTCATACATTCGTTAATGGAATGGACAGGCACGCCAAGCTTACGAAGCAGCAGAATATGTGCCAGTTGGTAAACTTGGTCGATGCTGTACATTCTATATTGATTGCTGTCTATATAGGCAGGGTGAAGAACTCCTTTTTCCTCAAAATAACGAATTTGATGAACAGATACATGCATAAGCTTAGCCAATTCGCTAATCGTAATTTCACTCTTCATAAGTATCACTCCTAATGATGCGGCTTGGAATACCTTAACGATACACCCTAGGTCAGACCTAATGTCAAGTGTTCCCAAGGAGCGCATTATGGAACGGGACGGGCTCCACATTTGAGAACTTTTAATCTATAATATTAAGAAGATTTAATAGATAAGCGATTGCTACGGCAACCGTTTGTTTAATCAGGGGGGATACGTATGAATAACTATCATCTACTCGAGATCGAGTTTGAGTATAACGGACAAAAACAGTTCATCTTCCCGACCATTCTTCAAGATGAGTACGATACGATTCTCATCGATTGCGGTTATCCAAATTTTGTGCCTCTTCTTGAAGAAGCGGCTAACCGGCACGACATCACTCTCGATTCGATTACCAAATTGATCGTGACGCATCACGATATGGACCATATCGGTTCCCTCGCTGCATTGAAGCGGGCATACCCACAMATCGACATCATCGCGCACGAACTGGAAGCGCCATACATTGAAGGGACGAAAAATTCGTTGCGACTTGAACAGGCGAAATCAACGTTTGGCACATTGCCGGATGAAGCAAAGCCACATGCGGAACAGTTTATTCACTTATTACAGTCGATCGAGTCGGTACCTGTCGATCGGAAGGTATCCAATAGTGAGCAGCTTCCTTGGTGTGGTGGCATCGAGATTGTTCACACGCCCGGTCACATGCCTGGCCATATTTCGTTGTTTCTTCCTGCTAGCAAAACGCTGATCGCGGGAGACGTCGTCGTCATTGAGGAGGGTAAGCTGAATATCGCCAATCCCCAATTTACATTGGATTTGGATGAGGCCGTCCGCTCCGTCCAGCGATTGCTTGAGTATGACATCGAGCAGTTCATTTGTTATCATGGAGGTTTATTTGTTGGCGATGTGAAGCAAGCGCTCCGACAGCTTATTCATGCGTATACGTCTTAGAATCGGATTCCCACTGCCAACCAGCTTGTTGGTTGACTATTTTATGCAATCAAAATAGAAACACAATCATTTGATTGTAGTTTACTTGACAATCATTAAGTATAGATACTAAACTATATATATGGATAAAAACAATATTTCACAATCTAACGCTATGAATAAAGGAAGCCGCAATCTTGGCCGATTGTTTCTGCAACTTAGACGGCTCGAACGCCAACCTCAAAACTTTGGAAATGCTGGATCTATAACGCCAAGTGAAATTCATACGATCGAGGGAATTGGTTATGAGGGAGCCATTCTTATGAATGAGCTTGCCTCCCGCCTTGGTGTTACGAAAGGTGCGGTCTCGCAGCTTATTGTACGTTTGGAGGCGAAGCAATTGGTGACGCGTTCGTCATATCCACATGATTCGAGAGCCATTTTGATTTCACTCACCGAAAAGGGGAAGGAGGCTTATAAGGCTCACGAAGAGCTGCACAGCCAATTTTATGATCAGCTTCGTTCTCAGTTAAGCCAACAGGAGATTGAAATATTCGAGAAATGCATTGAGAAATTAAATGTTTTTTTACAGAAATAATTTTTTTGCCATTTAGTTTAGTAACTATACTATCGGAAAAGCTGGTGAACAAATGAAGGATTACATTGTTGTCATTGGCGGATACGGCCATGTGGGGCAAACGATATGCAGGGAACTGGGTGGATTATATGCAGGCAAGGTTTATGCAGCGGGAAGAAGCCTCGAGCGAGCGGAGCAATTCACTCGTACAACGGATGGGAGGGTCAGGCCTCTACAAATTAATATGAGGGAAGGGTTTGATAAGAACTTTACGAAACGCGTCAAGCTTGTCATCATGTATTTGGATCAGACGGATACCGCTTTTGTTCGGTCTTGCTTCCAAAATCAGATTCATTATGTGGACGTTTCCGCGAATGACTCCTTTCTGACTCAGGTTGAAGGATTGCAGTCGGAAGCTAGAGCGACCGGTACGACGGCAGTACTAAGTATTGGGCTTGCACCGGGGCTGACGAACCTGATGTCTCTTCACGCCCGTAATTTGATGGATCAAGTGGATAACATAGACATCTCCATTATGCTTGGAATGGGTGATCAGCATGGGAAGGCTGCCATTGAATGGACTGTCGATAACCTTGGCAAGAGTTTTGATGTAATGAAGGATGGTAGAAAAGTTGCGGTTACAAGTTTCACGGACGCCATAAAAACGGACTTTGGAGCTCAGTTAGGGTGGAGAAGAGCATACCGGTTCAATTTCTCGGATCAACACGTGCTGCCGCGCACGCTTGGTGTAAAGTCCGTTTCCACACGTCTTTGTTTCGATTCATCTGCGGCTACTGGTTTGTTAGCCTGGCTAAGGGCGACGGGAATGTTCCGTTTGTTGAAGTTAAAGCCAATTCGCTACGTTGCAGTTCAACTATTCGGAAAGATGCGATTCGGAAAGGATATATATGCTGTGAAAGTCGACGCACAAGGGAAAAAAGATCAAAAGGACGTAGGGGTCGAGTGCTTCTTACTGGGTAGAAACGAAGCCCATATTACGGCCAAGGTAGCCGCTTCTGTAGCGGATATTGTATATCGCACTGAGCTACCGTATGGCGTATATCATAT
>NZ_JBFUIX010000226.1:0-4118 GCF_056401635.1 Paenibacillus sp. P4_E11
GGTATATAATGAGTATAGAGTTGCTCTTCCAACTTTTTATTACATTCGTGAAGATTGGTTTCGTTTCCTTCGGAGGCGGATACTCGATGATGCCGGTTATCGAACACGAGGTCGTTGCTAGAAACTGGATGAATGCCAAGGAGTTTTCTGATATGATTGCCATATCGGGAATGTCTCCAGGCCCTATAGCTGCCAACAGCGCTGTGATGGTCGGCTATCATACAGCCGGATTAGTGGGTGCGATTGTTTCAGCAATCGGCATCGTCCTGCCTTCACTGCTGCTCGTAGTACTAGTAGGTGTGCTATTCGCCCGATATCGCAACCAGACATGGATGGACTCGGCTTTTTACGGATTACGTCCGATCGTTGCCGCCTTCATCTTTTATGCCGCTGTCAGGTACGCTTTATCGAGTAGTGCCCTCAAAGTTGTGGACTTTCATCTGGTAGGCTTTCTCGTCATTTTCGCCGGAGCTTTCATCGCATTGTTGAAATATAAGGTTCATCCCTTGTTTGTGATTTTGCTTTCCGGCCTAGTAGGAGTGGCGCTTTATGCATAAAGTAGGAGATCGCATCTCCAATAAGAAGGCGAAGGAACTGTTCGGCACAATTCGCAAGCAAGGTATCGTCTCCAAGCTCGATCTGCTAGACGAAAGCGGACTGACATCAAGTACACTCACCAGAATGCTCGATGAATTAGTCGAGAGTGGTTGGATCGAAGAATGTGGTCATGGTGAATCATCTGGTGGGAGAAGGCCGGTCCTATATCGCGTTAGACGGAATTGGGCCTATGCTTTCGGTCTTGATATTTCTCGTGCCTCGAGCAAGCTTATCCTGAGTGACCTTCAGTTGGATAAGCTGGATTCGGTATACTGGGAAATGACAGACTTGATGACCCMGGAGGTACTTCTTCAACAAGTTGCTCAAGCTGTTTCCGCATTATGCACGAAACATGAGATTGCAATAGAACAAATACTTGGCATAGGGATTGGTTCAGTTGGGCCGCTTGATCGTGCAAAAGGGACCATTCTGAACCCTTCTTATTTTCCAGCTCCAGGTTGGAACCAAGTTCCGATCGTTGCGATGCTGGAACAGCTTACGGGTGTACAGGTTGTTCTGGATAATGGAGCGAATACGGCTCTGCTTGCTGAATATTGGGCAGGGTCGCCGAACGAATACCGACATCTACTATATGTACGAGCTGGCGTTGGCCTGAGGTCTTCGATGATATCGAACGGTGATCTCGTCTATGGTGCTGTCGATATGGAAGGTTCGTTCGGTCAAATGATTATTCAGACAGATGGACGACCTCATCCGGAACGTTCTCATGTATACGGTTGTCTAGAGTCCTATGTCTCCATACCAGTTCTTGAAGAACAAGCTCGTTCCAAGCTTAAGCAAGGGAGACGCAGCAGTTTGACTGAGATGGTGGATGATCTGGAGCACATTGACTTCAATCATTTACTGCAGGCACTTAGAATGGATGACCGTATGGTGACAGAGTTATTCATTCAGGCAGCGACGTATTTTGGCATTGGTCTGTCGAATCTGATGAATATATTGCATCCTGAACGGATCATTCTAGGTGGACCGCTCATCACGAGCAACGAATTGTTCTACCAGACGAGTACGCAGGTTGCGCTTAAGAACACGTTGTACTATCCCGCATATCCGGTATCGTTCAGCCGTGGCCGTCTGTCCGACGAGGCGCTTGCAGTAGGGGCTGCAGCGATGATCGTCAACCAATTGGCTGAATAGTGAACGCCCGCTCTGACACCACGGATTGTATTAACTTGACAATCTCAATTTGCAGAAGCTAAAATAGGCATGAGCATCATCTATTTCGCCACACTTTTTACTTTATTTTGCTYCACCCTGCGGATTACAATGAAACACGGATTAAAAACCGAATATCCCAAGCTAACCCCTTGGAGGACCAACGAGGGAGGTGATTGAGTTGTACACTGTCATCTGGATCATTATCGCTCTCGTTGTTGGTGCACTAGGCTCTGTGATTGGGTATATTATCCGCAAAAACTTTGCTGAGGCGAAAATTTCCAGTGCGGAGCAGGCGGCCTTGCAAATTGTTGAGGCAGCCAAGAAAGATGCTGACGCATTGAAAAAAGAATCGGTGTTGGAAGCGAAGGACGAGATTCACAAGCTTCGCGCCGAAGCTGAAAAAGACATTCGTGAGCGTCGGAATGAAATTCAACGGCAAGAACGACGATTGTTGCAAAAAGAGGAATCGCTGGATAAAAAGTTAGAATCTCTAGAGCGCAAAGAAGAACAAGTTGCCAACAAAGAGAAGCGAATTGAAGACACACAGGCGCAGATCGACCAGCTGTATCGCAGTCAAGTTGCGGAGTTAGAGCGGATTTCCGGGCTGACCACGGAAGAAGCGAAGCACATTATTTTGTCCAATGTCGAGCAAGAAGTGCGGCATGAGACAGCGCAATTGATTAAGGAAATCGAGAATCAGGCGAAGGAAGAAGCGGACAAGCGTGCACGTGAAGTGATTACGCTCGCGATCCAACGCTGTGCAGCCGATCATGTGGCAGAAACTACGGTATCCGTTGTTACTTTGCCTAATGAAGAAATGAAAGGCCGAATTATTGGACGCGAAGGCAGAAACATTCGTGCGCTTGAAACGTTGACGGGGATCGACCTCATCATTGATGATACGCCAGAAGCTGTCATTCTGTCTGGATTCGACCCGATTCGGAGAGAAATTGCCCGCACATCGCTTGAGAAGCTTGTCGCGGACGGTCGGATTCATCCGGCTCGCATCGAAGAAATGGTCGAGAAGTCCCGCAAGGAAGTGGACGAACGGATCCGCGAATATGGCGAACAAGCTACATTTGAGACCGGCGTACACGGCTTGCATCCAGATCTGATTAAGATCCTGGGACGTCTCAAATTCCGGACAAGCTATGGTCAGAACGTATTGAAGCATTCCATGGAAGTGGCTTATTTAACGGGCTTAATGGCTGGAGAACTGGGAGAAGACGTCACATTGGCGAAGCGTGCCGGACTCCTCCATGACATCGGCAAAGCACTGGACCACGAAGTAGAAGGTTCACACGTCGAGATCGGCGTCGAGATCGGAAGGAAATACAAAGAACATCCCGTCGTCATCAACAGCATCGCTTCCCACCATGGTGATTGCGAAGCTACTTCGGTTATCGCCATGCTGGTTGGAGCGGCAGACGCCTTGTCAGCAGCAAGACCAGGAGCTCGTCGGGAGACGCTCGAGACGTACATTAAGCGTCTGGAGAAGCTGGAAGAGATTACGGAATCGTTCGAAGGCGTAGAGAAGTCTTACGCTATTCAAGCCGGACGCGAAGTTCGCGTTATGGTGCAGCCAGAGAAAATCGATGACGCCGAAGCGTTCAGACTCGCCCGCGATATTACGAAGAAGATCGAGAGCGAACTGGACTACCCGGGACATATTAAGGTCACCGTTATTCGAGAGACTCGAGCTGTGGAATATGCCAAATAATAAAAGCACGGGGAGAAGTGGCGAACCGCCACTTCTCGTTTTGCTTTTTACATTAAACTTTAGGGGATGACGAGTATTCGTGTTTTGTTTGTAGGAGATATTGTGGGATCTGTTGGAAGAAAGGCTTTGAAGGAAATGCTGCCTATTCTCAAGAAGAAACATAGCCCAGATGTAATTATTGTGAATGGGGAGAATGCTGCAGGTGGGCGTGGGATCACAGCTGCCATTGCCAAAGAATTTTACGATCAGGGTGTGCACGGGATTACGTTAGGCAACCATACATGGGACAATAAGGACATCTTCGATTTTATCGACAAGGATGAGCGGATGATTCGCCCAGCCAACTACCCGCCAGGTACGCCGGGTCGAGGATTCACAGTCGTGAAAGGTCAAACCAAGGAATTGGTCATTGTGAATGCGCAAGGCCGAACGTTCCTGCCGCCGCTCGACTGTCCGTTTCAAACGATCGATTCCATTCTGGATAAGTTGAAGAAGAAACACAAGTGTATTCTGGTCGATTTCCATGCGGAAGCGACTTCGGAGAAAATAGCGATGGGTTGGCATTTGGACGGCAAAGTTTCGGCTGTGGTAGGTACACATACGCATGTGCAAACCCATGACG
>NZ_JBFUIX010000227.1:0-4117 GCF_056401635.1 Paenibacillus sp. P4_E11
CGATTTGAACATACGGTGCAAGTAGGAGGGGGAGACAGCTACGACTGCTGCAACAACATCCAGAGACAAGTCCTCGGGTAGATGACCCTCTATGTAATCGATGGCTCGATTCACAATCGCTGTATGCTCTTCCAGGAGATTAGGATTTTTGGCTCTCATCGGGTCGGGTTCATTCCTCCAGAAGTGGTCTATATCTAATGGAGTTCGATGAAAGCACGTGATTCCCTTCAATACCGCTTAGACAAAATCTTTTTTTCAACATAAGCCTTTTAAACAACAAGTCAGCGCATCCTAGTTCTCGTCYAAGTGGTACTCTAAATACTAGCAAAAGTGGATCTTGGTTCATCCGCTAACTTACTTTATGCTAGTTGTACTTAATGGACAAGGAAGGATGAAGAGACTTGGTATTACAATCGATTGATCTTATCGGGACTCGCGCTAGATTGACCCCGCTCACGATGGAGCATGCCGAGGGGTTATATATCGCTTCCCAAAGTCCGGAAATCTGGACTTACTTACCAGACCGAATCAACAGCTTGCAAGACACAAGAACGTTTATTGAAGAAGCTCTGGCTGATAAGCAGGTTGGGACAGAGATGCCATTCGCAGTAATCGATCAGGAGTCCGGCGCAGTAGTAGGATCGACCCGATTGATGAATATCGCGATCAACAATCGCAGCTTGGAGATCGGGTGGACGTGGTATGATCGCTCAGTCTGGCGTACGCGGATCAATACCGAATGTAAGTATTTACTGCTTTGCTATTGCTTCGAAACTTTGCAAACAGTACGTGTCCAATTCATCGCAGATATTCGAAATGAACGATCCAATCGAGCGATCCGAAGAATAGGGGCCTCGCACGAAGGTGTACTTAGACGGAATCGCATTCTAAACGACGGATATATACGGGATGCGAACGTGTATAGCATCATTGCGGAAGAGTGGCCAGACGTCAAAGCAAATCTTGAAATTTTTCTACGGGAAAAATACACATCTTAGGCACTAGTATGAAGAGGAAGGAGCTGGAACGGATGAGAATAGGCTGCTTTCACGCGCATTATTCCAATATCGAGCTGATTGAGCAAGCTTTGAACGCCTATGATGTAGAGTTGATTCATTATGTAGACCCTGGGCTGGATCGGATCAAGAAGGATACGGATTTCCATGCACAAGTTGCGGAGAAGAAAGTGCAAGACACGCTAACCTGGATAGCTCAATGTCATGCGGACGCTATTCTGATCACTTGCACGTATTTCGCAGCTGTGCTCCAGGGTGAGCAGCACGCGCTCACAATCCCGGTTGTCACAATCGACGATCCGTTGTTCCAGGATGTGTGTAGGATGGATCGCCCCGTGATCATGGTGTTTACGAATCCAAGCACGGTTCAGGGTACTTTACACAGGTTAGCTCTATACTCCCAGCGTGCCGGAACCGAGCTCCAAGTGGAGCATCGACTGTTGGACCACACGTTCGAACTGATTATGCAGGGGCGCCAAGCGGAATATAAGGCATTGGTTGCCGAGGGGCTGACTCAGATTGCAACGGAACGTCTCGATGCTGTGATTGTAGCGGCCCAATTATCGATGGCGGCAGCAGCTTGGCAAGTGGAACAGACGTTGGGCGTCCGAATAGGCAATCCATTGGCAGCATTAGCGAGCCACATGGAGCAGGTCCTGCTACTACAACGAAAGCTCTAAGGCAAGTAATACCTGGACATTATAACGGAGCTCACTCACGAATGGAGGAGCCCCGTTATTTGTGTTGCCTCACCTTATCAACATAGGCGCAGAAGTCGAAGTCTCTTTCGAATTCGGACAACCAGTCATCGGTTATGTAATTCAGGGAACGTGTACCGGTATCCATGATTGCAATACTTCCAGGTTGAACTCTTCTCCTCTCGCCATCGTCCCGCAAATCTACTAACACATTCAATCCCAGGTAAGTTGTATTCCCGAAGCGCTTAGGACCGTTCATATGGTGGTAGTGGCCTGCAATTAGGTAATGGGGTTCGATGGTGTCGATTAGCTCGGAGATGAGTGTAGACCCTTGGGTGTGACCTAGAAAATTCGTTCCGATTCCATAAGGAGCATCGTGTGTGACCAGAACGTCTATTCGGCCAGGAACTTGCCTGCCCAGTTGCTCGTAGGCGGTGGTGTTGATCGACTTTTGACTAGGAACCGCAGTTTGGATGCCACCCAGAAAGGCGATTCGGCACGAATTCACTTCCAGGATGGTGCCATCTGCCACATAGCGGTACGTGTCGAATGGGTCAACGGTCACAACACCTTGACTCGCTTGTTGTTGGATTGCATCCAGCCAATCGAAGTCTTCATGATTGCCGCGGATAAAATAGATCGGGTTCAAGTGTTGCTCTCGAATATAGCGGATGTCATCGGCCAGTCTCCCGTCTGCGTGCAATAGACGTTGAAAATCGAGCTCAGCGGGATCTTGCCGTACATATTTCTCATTCCGTACTTCTTCACATGGTGCTGGATATGCACCTAGATCGCCAACCTGAATAATAAGATCCAGCTTTTGCTGGGTGTGAAGCTGCCATGCCGTCAGTACTGCTAACGTATGCAATACTCGGCCATGAATATCTCCTACAAAGGCGATTAACAATAAGGCTCCTCCCTACACAGGCGCTTTCTGGAAATCGACTTCACCCCTGGTTCGTAGTCGTTCCCTTAGGCTCGAATTTCAAGCAAGCGCTGCCCGATGAAGAGAGCACCGTAACACTTGGCATGGTTTGCGTCTTGAATCCGAATGCCCGGCAGCCCTTCGGGAATTTTGTGTCCCATGTGACGTAGAAATGGACGCATTTCATACAGTCGATTCGCTGTGTGTCTGACATTTTCTCGATCCCTCTGATTCTCAATATAAAGGCAACTCTATTATGTTGGACTCTTCTGAAAATAGCAAGAAATGTTAACTGGACCTAAGTCACGCATAGTAATACCAGACCCGGACGGAAGCCCGTATCGTCAGTTGACCCGGTTGAATAGGTGTAGTGGGGCTTGCCAATAGTTTGGCGGATGTGAAAGGCACCGGTTCTACTAAATGGGAGAGCTCCTGGACTCTATAGGGAATGGCGCCGAGCGTTACTCCCAACGTGGTCGCGATCGTAGCCGCTTTGAGTCGGGCGTTCCGAACAGCAGCGGATAATGCCTGGTTCTCATACAGCTCCGGCTTGGACGTAGTGAACCGAATGCTGGTAATGACATTGGCGCCATTCGAGACAGCGTTGTCCACGATTGTACCGGTTTCCGCCACGCGATCCGTCGTAATCGTCAGGAGATGGGTCACTTTATAACCACGGAACTGCTGCTTGCCATCCACGAAGTCGTATTGCATTTCAATGCGATAATCGCTCGTCTGGATGTTCTCCCGAGGAATGTTCATATTCAGAAGTGACTGGATGATGTTCGTTACGATTGTGGCATTCTCGGTCTGGGCCAAGTGCAATTCAGGTTTCTCCGTCTCAGCTCCCAATACGATAACTGCGCGATCGGCTGGGGCTGCCACCGTTCCTTCTCCGAGCACCTCGAGAGTCGAGTGGACTCTGGACGGATGCGACGATACCTCTTCATTGGACAGATTACGGTTCATTAACATTCTCCTCTCGCTTACATCTTCTTCCTCTAATGTATGGGGAGATCGTTCATGTCATTCTTTACATTAACGAAAAGCCGCACAGCCTCGATGTCCAAGGAATGCGGCTTGTTCGGTGTTACATGATCCGTCGGTATGGAATCGTCATAGGATCAAGAGGCCACCTTTATGAATATTATGCTTTCCTTCGCTTGCCGATTTCTTCTGTCACCACGAAGGCCAGCGCTTCATTGTCGTACAGCGACAACACACCTAGCAGTGTTGTATCGGAGATGTCGCCCGCTTCCTCTTGAGGCACGGTTAATTGTAATGCCTGCTCCAGAGCAAGGTTGGCGAGTTGATCCGGGTAAGCGCGGGCATACAGCTCTGCAGGATCCAGCTCATTGTTAACGCACCATTGTGCGAACACCAGAATCATCATTTGCTCGTCCTGTTGGTAATTCTGAATAATCTGTTGTTCGATTTCTTTGCGGCTCATTGCACATTCTCCTTGCAGACTGTAATAT
>NZ_JBFUIX010000228.1:0-4103 GCF_056401635.1 Paenibacillus sp. P4_E11
ACATTTCGTAGATATTTAAATATATAATGAAATGATAGTGGCGGGATCAATTTCACTTGGGTTACATTTGATACTGAAAATAATAAAGAGTGCTTCACATTGACTTATTCTATGTCAATGTGAAGCACTCTTTTTGTTATAATGTAAATGAACGAAATCCATATTAAATCAAATATACAAATCATGCATAAGTATACATTTTGAACATTGCGGATATTCTCAGTAATTATGACGCCACACATCTATCTCTATTTCACTTGTACGGGAGAGTTGCTAGAGATCCCAGCAGCTTCTTTTGTGTAGGATAAACGGCAACTAAATAAAAAACGGGCGGCTATTGAGTAGTAGACGTCCCGTTTTTATGCTTAAAATCTGCGAAAAATACCCAACAGAAGGTATATAGACGGGTCATTTCACCGGCCGATCCGCCCATTTGCGGAAGTGAGTTGTTCTTGCAACAAATAAACTTCCTTTTAGCACAGCTTTGTCGCTTGCTTTCCAGGTATGGCTCTGTTTATTTTTTCTTCTAATGCCTACGAAATTGTAAGGCGAAGTGGCGAACAGTTTGTATCCTTTAGCACGGCATCTTCGCATAAAATTAACATCTTCTCCGAGCGTCAGTTTAGCAAATCGAATACGTTTGTGTAATTGCCTCCTGAACAACAGGGAACCACCGGCCACATATTTCACGAATTTATTTTTTCGAGAGGGCGTTGTAATTACAAGGAGGCGCCTTCCTTCGAAAAACTTCAAATGAGCTCCTTTCCCGACTATTCCGGCACCTGTACGACGCAGAGCTCCTACCTGTTCTTTTAAATAATTAGGTGAATAGTAATCATCATCGTCAAACTTGGCTATGATTGGATATATGGCTTTATTAATTCCGTAATTCAAACAACTGCCCAAACAAAACTTATCAGGCCTTTTATAGACCTTGATATTTGGAAATCGAGAAGCCTTCCGACGATATTCTGTCAGGTTCATGCTACCTTTGTTTAAAACGATGATAAGCTCCTTTGCTTTGTAGCGTTGCCTTCTGTAATTATTGATTAGTTTATTGAAGAAAAGTGGACGGTTCGTGCAAGTAATGACCGAGACCCCGCTTTGGCGGCTGGTATGCATACTCATAATGAGCTCCTTCCTAAGATCGCACGACTTATTTTCTTGTCATCATAGAAATCGATGTGGAACTTAACCGTGCATACGGATGATTTCAAATGCTTCTGCAAATTCCTCGTAAGTCTGATTACCGCGAAATTTCGCTTTATGGATGAGACTTTCAGGATGAACGGGGTGACGGATGGATCCGATCTGAGTCTTGTAAGCTTCCAATGCCCTCATTTTGAGGTTCATTTCCTCTTTCGTAAGCGATATATAGAGATTCGGCTGAAATGTAAGTTCTCCGTCGGTCTCATAAACCAAGACGGTTCCGTTCCAGAAATACGGTCGCGCCGCCGCTATTGCCGCTTGATGGAGAGCCTCGTGGTCCTGATGTTTGGTGATGGATGGGATGTATAATACAGTTGGACGAAATTCCTCTATATGGCGTTCGATATGTGCAACCAGCTCTGCTCGGGGGATAAGGTCGAGTTTGCTGTCGTAAAGCTGTTTGCCGGAATTGTCCGGATAAAGAATATGATAGTCTACCACTCCGAGCAGACGCATCGCTTCTTTAAATTCCGATAATCTCCTCCTTCCACTATAGATGCCGTATCCGCTTTCTTCCTTACTGTAGCGATTGGAGTCATTTAAAGTTATGGCGGCTATAACGGTTCGAACCGAACTACCTTGACTTATATATTTCTGTATGACACCGGCACAGCCTAGCGTTTCATCATCCGCGTGAGGGGCTAAAACAAGTGCACGATGACCGGAGTAGAGGAAAATGCCCATTATTATACACCTTCTTCGAGTTTTTTATCGATCTGACATACTCTATGAAATAATAATAGGAGATTCCTATGCTACGCCCTATTCCTTATAAAATTAGTCGCTTGTCCGGCGCCTGAACCTCACTGAAAATCGTAGAGAAGGGAAGAAGAAGATAGAGATTTGACCCGGAGATCCGGAGATTATGGACGCAAGATAGGCCTTCGAGCGTACTCGAAGACTTATTCTTATTCGATCAAATGGAGATCAATGACGTACCACGAATTTTCTGTAGGTCGTGCAGTTCTTTCGAACAACTCGAGTGTGCCGGTGATTAATAAATTCCCGGTCGCTCACTTTCCAGGTGTGTGAGTTATGCTGCTTCCGCCTCAATGCACAGAAATTATACTTGTCCCCTGCGTAAATTTTAAAGCCTTTACGCCGGCAGGACCGGCAAAACCTCACATCTTCTCCGAGCGAGAGGTTGGCGAATTTTACTTTTTTCCACACACTTTTCTTATAGGAGATCGTTCCACCTGCCAGAATGGTGACAAAACGATTTTCCGGACGAAAGCGCTGCAGTAGCATTTTGCTACCGCTTAAATGGATAAAATAAGCGCGTTTACCAACGAGACCCGCCTTTGATTTTCGAAAAGAACGCATGATGCCGGTCAGGTAATAAGGCGCATAATACTCATCATCGTCCATCCTGGTGATATAGGAATGCTTGGCTCGTGCGGAAGCAAAGTTTAAGCATTGTCCTAACGACCGGCGACCGGGCAGCTGAAACACGCGGATATTCTTAAATTTGGATGCCATGTCTTGATATCGTTTAATATTGACTTTGTCCATATTCAATACAATGATCCATTCCTTATTCGACCAAACCTGTCTACGATAATTCCGAAACATATGCGCTATAAAATGCGGTTTATTGGTGCTCGTGATTACGGTAATCCCCGCTGCAGACTTTTGATTTTTCCCGAGTTTGGACATGCCGGCACCTCTTTGATAATTTATTGTCATTCGAGATTAACCTCAGAGACGTAAGAAGCTTTGACACCACTTTGCTATGTTTAAATGCTCGCTATATGTTACAGTCTATGGCTAGGGGTTGAGCGATTCCTATGCTGCAACCTATTTTGCGGCATTTTTAGGTGCCTGTCTGAAACAACTTATCCCGACAGCGACTATATTGATGTTAAAAAGAATAGGTGTGTGAGTGATAGATGAAACCAATCGTCCGTGTTCTCTTAACCGGTGCCGGATCTCCCGCGGCTCCAGGTGTAATTCAATCGCTGAGAAATAGTGAGGACTATAAGTTCCACATCGTCGGCGTTGATTGCAATCCGCTTTCGGCCGGATTCCACATGACTGACTGGCATTATGTAGGACCGAGGGCATCGGACGAACAATTCATTCCCTTTATCGAACAAATCTGCATGAAAGAAAAAATTGATGTGCTCTTCTCACTTGTCACGGATGAACTGATCAAGCTTTCGGAGCATCGGGATGTATTAATTCAACGGGGTACGAACATGAACCTGTCTTCTGTCCCTGTATTACAAAACGTGATTAATAAAGGAATACTGTACAACGTACTGCAAAAGATGGGGATCGCCGTCCCCTCGTTTCAAGTGACCTCATCTGCCGAGCAGTTTAAAAAGGCTCTAATGGCGTTGGGGTATCCAGAACAACCGGTCTGTTTTAAGCCAACGATCTCTGACGGAAGCCGAGGATTCCACATCTTGGATGACCATATTGACCGCTTTGAGCTGCTGTTTCGACACAAGCCAACGTCTGTTTATATCAGTCATTCCGAGCTCCTTCGCGTTATTCAAGGTAGAAAGGAATTTCCGGAAGTGCTTGTAATGGAATATTTGCCCCATGAGGAGTACAGCGTGGATGTGTTAGCGGAGAATGGGAAAGTCATGATTGCTGTCCCCCGTCTTCGAGAAGCGACCATAGGCGGGATTTCGACCAAGAGTCTCATTCGTAAAGATCAAGATATCATCGACTATGCTGCCGAGGTGGTGGAGCGTCTGGGATTACATGGTAATATTGGGATTCAAATAAGAAGGGACCGGTCTCGTCAGCCTAAAATCGTGGAGATCAATCCTAGAATGCAGGGAACGATTGTTCATTGTACGGCGGCGGGGATCAATCTGCCGGTTCTGGGCGTTAAGCAGGCTTTAGGAGTGCTGCCAATGCATCTGGAGTCGAAAGTAATATGG
>NZ_JBFUIX010000229.1:0-4090 GCF_056401635.1 Paenibacillus sp. P4_E11
AGCAGGCGTTACTTGCGGTGTTGCAGGAGCTTCTGGATTTTTTTTGCGATAATTGTTACCAATAGCTCCACCTATCACACCGCCAACGACAACTCCGCCTATGGCCGCACCAGATACTTTCAGGAATCGGCGTCTTGAATCGTCGACGAGTTGTTTATGATGATCATCTGCCATTTTTCCATTCCTCCTCGAAGCTGTTTTTTTGCAATAAATGGTTTTTGCAGTATTTTGTACTACCAAGCCCGTTATTATGCAAAATAAACTCCGGTTCGTACTAGTGTCGTGCATGAAATAGTCAATGAAGGGAAAAGTATAGGCGAGAATCGTATTACAATGCTCACATAAGGAGAATAGGGTTATGAAAAAAACGTTGTTGTGCCTGGCTCTGCTGTTAGTCGTAACGTCAGCGGCCTGCTCTAAAAAAAATACGACGCCTCCTGCCGCAACACCAACACCAACAACAACTGGCGGTGGAACTGCTGCAGCCAATGGGCAAGCGATCTACAAGCAGAACTGTATTAGCTGTCATGGTGATACTCTCCAAGGCGGCGTCGGACCAAACCTGACTAAAGTCGGTGCCAAATATTCGAAAGACCAGATTGTAACGATTGTGTCGAATGGTAAAGGGGCCATGCCGGCCTTCAAAGGCAAACTATCCGATGCTGACATTGGCTCCTTGTCAGATTGGCTTGCTGCTCAAAAGTAATGAACTGTAGCACCAAAAAAGCGTACCGGTCCATCGCGAAAGTTAACGATGAGTCCGATACGCTTTTTTTGGTGTTATTAATTACGGGCTTGAGTTCCTTACACCGTTGATCGACGCATAAACAAATACGATAACACCAGACAGATTGCTGCAGGAATTAAGGCCCAGTTGGCTAATGCGAAGGCAGAATAGGATGCAAGCCAAGTGAACACGTCATCCCACCATGCGAAATAAGTGCACACGAAGGATCCAATGCTAAGGATTAAGAAAGTCGATATTAAAAAGCTATATGTTCCAGCTACTCCAAATCTGCGGTGAACACTTGAGATCGTAAAGCCCGAGTAATACAACACGATGAACAGGACGAAGTTGATCCAGAACCGTCGGAAGACTCCACCATCAGACAAGTAGGGCAAATGAAAGAAGTGTAGTTGAGTTCCCCACCCTCCTGATACACGCTCCAAGCTAGAGAGTATGACAAGAATAAGTGACATTACAATGCTGACCATAAACACTGTAACCGCCGTTCCCCAGTAATAATCTTTTCTCCGTACGCTGAACCCGAGTGCGAATGGAAAAGTATGCACGAAAGCGACAATGCCAACAACGAACATATAGATAAAGATTGAAGATATTCCCCCCGTATACAACCCGTCTTCGATCGGGGCAATAAGAGCAATTACGAAGTTAACCAAGAAACTGGACATGACAATAATCCAGGGTAGAACGAACCAATTCCACTTGTCCCTCAAATGCATTCGCATGACAGCCATCACAGGATTCATCGTGTTTCAACCGCCTTTCGTTCTGGATTTCCCTTGGTCAAGCATACGATTAACTGCTGCAGGGACACTGGGGCCAGTTCCAAACCTAGCTCCGCTGCATACTTACGCTCCTCAGCACTCAGTTGGCCCATAGCTGTAGCTGTGGCCAAGCCGCCAAGTGATTCACGATCGATAACCGTCCTGCCCGACATGAATGCGGCTACGGCAGATGACTGGCCTGCTACCGCAAATGCCCGATCGCGCAATGTATCCGCTTCTTCATCGATGATCAGTTTGCCATTATCGATCACTAAGACATGCTCAAGCAATCGGCTGACTTCATCGATCAGATGTGTGGATAAGATAACCGTCCTCGGGTGTAACGCGTAATCCTCGATGAGCTTGTCGTAGAACAGGCTTCTGGCTACTGCATCCAGACCCAGATACGGCTCATCGAATATGGTGAGCGGTGAGCGACTGGCAAGACCAACAACGATACCAACTGAGGAGAGCATCCCTCTAGACAGCTTCTTCACTTTGCGTTTCAACGGGAGGCGGAATTGTTCGATTAAGTCTAGCGCGAACGCCATATCCCAATTGCGGAACATGTACGAAGCTACTTGCAATACATCGATGATGCGGAAGCTCTCCGGGTACTTCTGGCCTTCCTTGATGAAGCAGATCTGACTCAATACTTTCCCATTCTCGTACGGCGCTTCCCCGAATACATGCAGCTCCCCGCTCGTAGCGAATAGTTGGGCGGTAAGCATATGCATGATCGTTGTCTTACCGGCACCGTTCCGGCCAAGCAGCCCATAGATCTTATCAGCTTCCAGGGCGAAGCTAACGTTATCAACTGCGGTTACATTCCCATATGACTTCGTCAGACGACTCACTTCCACTACGTAACTCATTGCGATTGCTCCCCTCTCCGAATCATATCCGACAGCTGTTCAACAGTGATGCCGAGCTTATTCGCTTCACGGATCATTGCCACCACATACTCTTCATAAAATTGCTCACGCCGTTTCTCCATAATCTTCAGCTTCGTCCCTGTCGCTACGAACATACCAATCCCCCGCTTCTTGTAAATAATGCCTTGATCCACCAACAAATTGACACCCTTCGCCGCTGTAGCTGGATTGATCTGATAAAAGGCAGCGAATTGGTTCGTGGATGGAACCTGCGATTCCTCTGGAAGCCGCCCCTCAATAATGTCATTCTCGATTCGTTCTGCAATTTGTACAAAGATCGGACGTTTGTCGTCCATTAGAAAACTCACAGTACCACCTCCCATTAGGTTACCTCATGTTAATTGGTTAGTTACTCATGTAATTAACTATATAAGCAACGAACATAGATGTCAATAGGTGATTTTTTCGTTTTGGCATCATTCGAGAAATTTCGATTTTTTTTAATCTTTTTGTAACTAATTCGTTAGGCCCAGCGTTTATAATGAACCTCAGACATAAGAATGAAAGGGTAAGCGATTATGAAACACAGCACGCACGAACTGCAAGACACACGAAGAGAAAGACGTTACATGGCCGGACTTGACGGACTTAGGGCGATCGCCGTATTCGCCGTCATTGCCTACCACCTACAATTGGGTTGGGCACCGGGCGGGCTGTTGGGAGTTGGTGTATTCTTTGTTTTATCGGGATACCTCATTACCGACATATTGGCGGAACAATGGCGCCAAACCCGCAGACTGGATTTAAAAGACTTTTGGCTGCGCCGGGTAAGAAGGCTGCTGCCAGCTATGATCGTCATGATTGCAGGAGTCATGGCATGGGTTGCACTGTTCAGACCCGCCCAGCTTCCTAACCTGCAAGAGGACGCAATGGCGTCGGTGCTGTACGTCATGAATTGGTGGTTCGTGTATCATCAAGTATCTTACTTCGAGAGCTTCGGACCTCCATCGCCTCTTGGTCATCTATGGTCTCTAGCTGTAGAAGAACAGTTTTACTTGCTGTGGCCCCTCCTGCTCGCGATCGGACTTCGCTTCATTCCACAACGAGGCAAGCTGATTCTGGTCACCGTTGCAGGGATCGCAGCATCCGCTCTAGCCATGGCTTGGCTGTATGAGCCTGGAACTGATCCGAGCCGCGTGTATTATGGTACGGACACAAGGGCTTTCTCCTTACTGATCGGTGCGGTGTTAGCCATGGTCTGGCCAAGCCGGAGACTCTCGTCACGTGTCTCTCCTGCGTCTCGTGTAACATTGGATTTGAGTGGAATAACGGCGCTCTTGATCGTGTTTCTGCTCATCTGGCGTACCAATGAGTACGATGCTTTCCTGTACCAAGGCGGGATGGTTGTGCTATCCGTAGCCGCCGCCATCGCAGTTGCCGTACTCGCTCACCCGGCAAGTCTTCTTGCCAAACTGTTAGGCTGCAAACCATTGAAATGGCTGGGGCTTCGCTCCTATGGCATCTATCTCTGGCATTATCCTGTAATCATACTTACGAGCCCAGCCGTACAAACGGGAGGTATCGATGTACCAAGAGCGATTATGCAGGTTGCTGCAACTATTGGATTGGCCGCCCTATCGTGGCGTTTCGTTGAGGAACCTATTCGACAAGGCGCAATGAGAAAATTGTGGACCCGGATATTGACC
>NZ_JBFUIX010000230.1:0-4042 GCF_056401635.1 Paenibacillus sp. P4_E11
TCACAGCACTCTACACATGTGGAGTGCTTAATATTGATGATTCTGAAACAATAATTGAGATGTGACGGTGCGGCTCAAAGGCATTGATTGTAATGATATGATCACAGCACTCTACACATGTGGAGTGCTTAATATTGATGATTCTGAAACAATAATTGAGATGTGACGGTGCGGCTCAAAGGCATTGATTGTAATGATATGATCGTATACGCTTAGGATGTGGGAAATGGGTCAAGGTTAGGTGAGCAGATTTTCTATTTTTGCGAAGGATGCGATAAAGGGATATGGAAAGTTCGAATCAATGGGATGCAGAATGGGAAGTATCAGAAGAATTGGCTTATAAATTAATAAGCAGTCAGTTTCCGCAGTTAGCTACAAAAAGCGTAAAAAAACTAGGACATGGCTGGGATAACACTGTTTTTCTTGTCGGGGCCGAATATGCATTTCGCTTTCCAAGAAGAGAAGTTGCAATTAATTCTTTAAGGATGGAAGGAAAGATACTGCCTAAGCTTAAAGATTATTTTTCCATTGCATATTCGATACCGCTATTTTTTGGGGAAGGGGATTATAATTATCCTGCACCCTTCCTAGGCTACCCCTATTTATTCGGAGAGTTTCCAATCGGATTAACTGACAAGCAACGAGCGCTATCAGCAACAACGCTCGCGCAATTTTTAAAAAGCTTACATGCATTCCCTGTGCAAATTGCCCAAGAAAATGGAGTTCAACATGACCATAGAAATCTGACTGATATTGCGATGCGTAAGGAGAAGATACATAAATTCATTTCCGATCTTGCCCTTCATTTCAGTGAAGAAGAATATCATGCAATATCAAATTATTTGGAACAGCTCAGAACTGAAAGAGTGAATCAAAAGTATGTATTCCTTCATGGTGACCTTCATTTTAAAAATATACTGGTAGATGAGACTGGAAGAGTTTCAGGGATTATCGACTGGGGAGATATCAATATAGGACATCCTGCTTGTGATTTGAATGTTGTGTATAGCTTTTTACCTCCGGATGCGCGTTCTGACTTTTTCAAAGAATATGGGGATGTAGATGAAGAAACGAAGATATTATCTCGATTAATTGCCATATATATTCCCATTTTGATAATGATGCAGGCAATTGATGATAAAGATGAAAGGTTGGTTGATGAAGCAAAAGCGAACATAAAACGTGCTCTTTCAGATTAAGAAATGTCATTCCGCTAACGAGGAACGAAAGTTGAAGAAATCGCCTTATCATAGGTGATCTTTTTCTTTATTTATCAAAAAAAATTTGCGATAATAGTGCCTTGATTCATCGCAATATTACGTACTCCAGTCATATGGAGTGCTAATATTGAAGGTGCTGAAAGAATAAGTGAGATGTGACAGTATTGCTCAAACTACAAAGCGGTGAACAATTTGATGTAGTACATTTACCTTAAATCATATAAGGTTATCTAATAAAGTGAGATGACTAAACTATGAAGGAGAAAAACAGATGACCATAATCGACAAATTAGCAACTTCACTCAACCGCAAAGACGAAGGTCCTAATCAGGAACTGGCGAAATATATTGCCGAGCGAGATGATAGAGGAGCTGTGAAAGAACTTGTTGATAACTTGTATAACAGTGATAAGAACATTCAAAGCGATTGCATTAAAGTTCTCTATGAAATTGGAGATCTCAAGCCGTCTTTAGTTGCAGAATACAGCAAAGAGTTCGTAACATTGCTTGATCATGGGAACAATCGACTTGTTTGGGGGGCTATGACAGCACTAGATGCGATAACTCTTGAAAATCCGGAAGCCATTTATTTAGCACTTGCAAAAATTGTTGATATTACTGACAAAGGATCGGTAATCACCAAAGATCACGGAGTAAATATCCTGATTAAACTTTGTTCTATCAAACAATATGCTGATAATGCATTCACATTACTCATCGAACAGCTTAAGAGATGTCCGACAAATCAACTTCCAATGTATGCGGAGAATGCAATATCCATCGTTAACGATAAAAACAAAGCCTTTTTCATAAAGACGCTTTTCTCGCGACTCGACGATATTGAAAAAGACACAAAACGAAAGCGAGTGGAGAAACTGATTAAGAAATTGAGTTGATTCTATCGTTTATGTAAGATGTGACAGTAGATAGAGTTCCGATCTCCCTGCTCTCCAAGCTAAACTCTACAAAACCGCCCCTAAATCGTCATTCTCTGATCGGAGTGATCGTGGAGGATGCTTCATCAGCGCAACTTTTAGAAATAGCCGTATCCTGCAGCAAATGCATGATAATCTTAAACAAACCGCGTATGGGTGTCCCTAAAAATCATAATGAAGTCGTCGGAGTTTGAACCTCGCCCAGACGCTTCACAATAATCGATTTGGCTACGGAAATGTGATTCTCTAGATCGTCGATACATTCATCTTTTCTCTGAATGATCAAATCTGCCAACTTCCGATGACCTTCGTAAAATTCCTCAAAGGTCGGATTGGTCATATTCGTAATTTCAAGTATAGTCTGCATAATATTAGCCATCGTGTTCCATGCGACCAGCAAAGGTTGATTCTCCGACATCATCATCAGACTGCGGTGGAACATCATATCAAGCATTGAAGTGATCTCACTGGATACATCTCCGTTCCTATATTGCTCGAACTTCTCCATGACATCGAATAAGGGGCGATACGGAAATGCGGCATTCTCCATCACCGATTGCAGCGCTTTTCTCTCTAGAAGCAGACGTACGTCGAACATATTGCTGACATAGTTAACCGAGCATCCAACCACTTCAGTTCCACCATTGGCCAAATTTATAACAAGCCCTTCCTGAGCCAGCATTTGCAGAGCAGTCCTCACGGGTGCGCGGCTACTGCCTAATTGTTCTGCAAGCTTCGCTTCAATCAGTCGGGACCCGGCCGGGTATACGCCTATAATAATGTCATGACGCAATTTGCGTACGTTTTCTTTGGTATGAATCGATCGGGTTAATGGATCTTCATATTTGATCATCAGCAACCCCTTCTCTTCTCTACAAGTCTAAAAATGTATAACGAACCAAGTATACCAATTTCAATAATTCGAAGTCAATTTTACGTGTACAAGCGGTTTTACTTGGGATGCATGAATCACTTTTCCTCTTGACAGGGGTGAACTCTCCTCTCATTGTATTTATTTCCGATCTAGCCTCGTGCAGGCTCACTCATAGACGCCCGAGCTTGTCGGCTGAGCTCAGCCAGATGCAAATCATTCTCGCGTACTTGCTGCAGATGTCGCATCCGTGCAGGGCTAGCCGTGTTTACGATCGTCTCGTGGTGAGCGCGTTCCAGCCAAAACCGGGCAGCTCCGCTGATATAATCGCGCAATTCCTGCAAATCTGCCTCAGCGTATCGTTGACATACATTCAGGGTGAACATGCGGCGACTCGAGCTGCCGCCCCACGAGGAGTGGAACAAATTGTGGTTGAACAACACGACGTCGCCCGGCTCGCTCTTCAGTACTTGCGCTGGAACTTCAGGTCCGCTAACACCAAGTTCCTCCTTACTGCGGGGCGCCTGCTTGCCAAGAATGGTCGCATAAGGTTCACCAAGCCGATGGCTGCCGGGTATGACACGCAAGGCACCGCTTTCAGTGCCTACTGGATCAAGGTACATGGCCAGCTTGATATGGCGGTATTTTTCATGAAAGCCATCCCTATGCCATCCCGTATCACCGACATAATAATTGCCATCGCTGCCCATATAGTTGTAGTCGTCGCCCAACAAGGACGTGAATATGCCATCGACACGCGGGTCGTCCAACAGTTTGCATAGTTCCTCGTTCTGATCCACGAATGAGGGAATGCAAGTACGGTGGGTTCCGTCATGAGTCCGCCGCGCTCCCTGGAAAACGGCCTCAAATGCGTCGATAATACGAGCGAGCCGATCACGCATAAGTCCAGGGAACACAAGGTAGCCAAATGTATCAAAAAAATTTATTTGCGTCTCCGTTAAGGTGCCTTTAGTGGTCATGGTATAAATCACTCCTCAGTCTTGTAATTAGTAGAAG
>NZ_JBFUIX010000231.1:0-4011 GCF_056401635.1 Paenibacillus sp. P4_E11
GAATGATCTACAAGGCCGAAGGACGCTATCATTTTGTTCAAATAATCCTGCAGCTTGCCGCCCCTCGTATCGAGAACGTAATAGGGCGTAGGCGTGTTAATGTCATAATCGTAATGTGCAACGTTTTTCACCTGCTCGCACCCCAAGCTAAGGTGGAATTCATTTAAGAAAGGGAGTTCCGAAGGACCAGTCGTCACGACATAATCGGAAGATATAAGCAGTGAGACGAACGCTAGCCCTGCAGTTGTACGTGTCGCCTCGTCCTCAAAATCCGACACATCGATCGATTTCACAAAATAACCCGCAATATGTTCACTCGGCACCCGGAGTTCCTTTAGCTTATGATCCGGCAGACTTTGGAAATAAGTAGATGACAGCGGATGAGTTAGCAAGTAGTCAAGCGTTCCTGTATGAATCGGAATGATTGCCGTCAGACCGCGTATTGCCCCCTGCTGAYCTCTCATCAGCTTAACAATGCCACGATCGAGCTCGTAAAGCTCTTGAAGATGAATATGCTTAATCGAGTATAAACCTTCTTCTTTAGAAAGCCTATACTCGAACCTCTCCCCCGTGTCCGGGTTCTGGAGAGGAAGGCAAACATCCTTCAGATTGATGCGACGATTATCCAAATACTGCTCTGCCTCCGCCCAATTGGACAGACTCAATGGCTCCATGAGATGCGGAGTCAATTTCTGAAAACAGAGATTGCGGACAACATGATCGCCGATATAATAGTACCATTCGACGGCTTCCCATGTGATCGTTCTCTTGGATGGGTTAATCATTCTGCTATAGTAATACATGATGCATCGCTTCCATAACCTGTCGTAATGTTCAGGCTGGCGCAAGCGAAGCTCATAGCTAATGGCATCCCGCATCAAATCGTGGAGGATCCAACCCCTATCCACTCTCCGAATGAAGGAAAGTCCGACCAGCCGTTGGAATATATCCGTCTTTACCTGCCGATCCAATACATAGGAGAGCAGTTCTTGATTAAAATGCCGAAGTACAGCTACAGTCTCTACGAGCTCCCTAAGACTCTCGTCCGGAACCTCATTTAACCAAATGCTCAGAATATGTTCGAACACTTCGCTTCCATCCACCAATTCCAAGCCCTGAATGTTTTGAAGCATTTCCGTCGAGACGATCAAGGACAATGTGAGCGGATGTCCTCTCGTTTTCACCCAAATTTGTCTGATCATCGACTCCTGAGAAATACCCGAGCGCTCCAGATATTGCTTAACGGAGATATAATCCAGGTCCCCAATGGGCATCCGGTGTATCCACTGGCGCCATGCTGGAGAACTGAGCCAGATGCCTTGCAAGGGAAATCTTCCCGCAATGAGAATCAGGATTTCCCGGGACAATTGTGGGAAGAGCGCCTCTCTCAGCCAGAGCTCCATATCCCCCATGTCCTCAAATGTGTCTAAGGCGATGACAATCTGCTGATTCAGCGCCATTTCCCTCAGGATGTCATGGCATAGCTCTAGAAGCGCATGCGACTCGGGAATCTGCTGCAGCTTCTCCATCGGATAGCCGAGCATACGCAGCAAATGCGTGCAAAAGTCCTGCGGTGTATGAGAGAATCCGCGGCTGTCCATCAATAGAAAGACGGCATTCACATTCACCGCCAGCCGACGGAACTCGTCAATTAAATAGCTTTTTCCTACGCCGCCGGTACCATAGAGATTCAAGATCCGTCCCTGTTTCCTGTCGACTGTCAGTTGCTGTATGAAATACTGAATTTCGATGTCCCGCCCTACCAAATAGTGCCGTTCCAGCTGGTCAATCTGGACAGCTAAGCGTTCCTCGGAACCGCCTACATTCACCTTGCCATCATACATAGGATTTACCTACCTTCGAATTACATTATGGGAGAAGAGCGCGTTGCGGCAAAGTACGTTCTTAGCCTTAAAAGTAAAACACTCAGGAAAATGAAACATATAATCTGAGCAAGCCTATTTAAAGGCGCTGTTTTATAGGTTTATAATTACGATGCTTATCATTTTATCACCATAAGGAAAATATTACTTAATGTAATTTTCACTATATTATTTAAAACTACGTTTATTCCATATTTTATTACCCAAATCACATTAATTATTACCTAAAAATTCAGTGCGACGAAACACGCTGTCCCCTCTCAGCCGCATACAAAAAGGCAGATACCGTTTGACCAGTACCTGCCGAATTCAAGCAAAGCTATTCTTCTATTCTATATCTAGCGAATGATCAAGACTGGCATTCAGCACACGTAACTCCATGAGTAACGCTTCAGATCTTGTGGCATTCGCATTCGGATTGAATGAACCGTCATCAATATAAGTCTAGAAGCTCAAGCAAAGAATGGACAGACCAATCAGGCTGACTATCTGTTTTCGCACTCGATGCATTTGATTGCCCATGGACCCATACCGTCTTCAACCCTAGAGATACTCCACCGGCGATGTCTGTCCATAAGTTGTCTCCCACCATGACGCAATCCCCCGGTTTAGAAATCCCCGACTGCGCCATAGCTTCTTCAAAAAGATAACGTTCAGGCTTACCGAACACCTCTATTTTTTCACCGTAAACGGCTTCAATAGCAGCATACAACGATCCGGTCTCCGGCACTTTACCCCCTTGAAGATTAGGGTGGAACAAGTCTGGATTGGTAGCAATAACAGGGGTGCCGCGATCTATTTCCCGAAACATATATTCCAGTTTTTTATACGTAAACGTTACATCCCTGCCGACAATCAATGTACTGGCGATGCCAGGGCTTTCCAGCGGTAAAATGGTATGTCCAGCTTGCTGCAGAGATGCTTGCAGCTCATCGCTTCCTATTACTTTGACCGATGTGGTGCCGTAACGCCGGCGAAGAAAAATCCCAATCCGCTCTGTAGCGGTAATGATGCTATCTGAGGATACGATAAGTCCCATATCAAATAGTTTTTCAGCAATTGTCAGCGACTGTTCAGTAGAGTTATTCGTAATGAAATATACTTTTTTTCCTTCATCACGCAGTAAAGACAATAGCTCGATCGCTCCGGGAGCCAACGTGCGGCCATAGTATATGCAGCCATCCAAATCGAAATAAAAAGCGGCCATATCCCGCAAACGTTTTTGTACCATCATAATTCTCCTATCCGAGTTTATACCTTATTTATGCAAATGATAGTAAAGCGCCAATTGGAAGATGATCGCTTCTTCCAGACTAATAAAGTAAATAATTAAGCCTTTGCTCTTTCCATTTTTCAGCCTGGTCGTCCCATTGTTCGATAATGCGTTCCAAACCGGATTTGTCATGAATGGAAGTTCGCACCATCTCGCTGCCAGTTAAATAATCAATGAAATGCTTGCGCCCTTCCTTAAATGGTGCGATCCATTCGAAATGGTCAGGATACATATGTTGTATTAGGTGAAGAAGATGCAGCGCTGTTGTTACAGAACGGTAAGAACCTCGATCAGTCACAAAGCACTGTACGCCGCTGCACTGCTGGCTCTCGTGTTTTGAAAATGTCGGATTAAAGTAAATCGGATTAAAATAGACGCCGGGCAAATTCAATGCGTTGAGTTCACGGCTTAAGCGAACACCGTCCAGCCACGGAGCACCGATTATTTCGAACGGTTTGGTGGTCCCCCGGCCTTCGGATAAATTCGTACCTTCAAAAAAACAATTGCCCGCATATACTCGAACGGTATCCATGGTAGGAATATTGGGAGATGGGGTGATCCAGGGCAAGCCTGTTTCGGAAAATTCCATGGACCRTTGCCAACCACTCAGCGTAACTACTCTCAAATCGCACCGTATATTTGATTGATCATTTACATATTTCGCAAACTCTCCCATTGTAAGTCCGGTCCGAATTGGGATCTGCCATGCCCCAACGGAAGACTGGAACCCGTTCTGAAGCAGGCCCCCTTCACAGGCAAGTCCTCCGAGAGGGTTAGGCCTGTCCAATACAATGAATGTCTTTCCATACTCGGCACACGCATCCATCATGTAAAGCATGCTCGACATATAGGTGT
>NZ_JBFUIX010000232.1:0-3984 GCF_056401635.1 Paenibacillus sp. P4_E11
CCTTGCGGGGTAATGAGGCTAACGCATCGAGCAAGTTCAGGCAATATTGATACGTCCCTCCGAAGTTGGGGTCGCAGCTGAGTAATAGTCCGATACGCTTCATCGTTTTCGGCCTACGTACAGAACGCCCCAGGTATGATCTCCAGGCTCGTTCCCRGACATAAATTCCTCGCAGTGTTCCAGCCTCATTCCCGCATGAGCCAGCAGCAGTTCCGTTTCCGGAGTAAACAAGTACCGTATCGGATGTGTTTCTCTCCATTGTCGCATTTGGCCGGTCGGCTTATCATGCACGATGACCTGATAGTTAACGTCCACTATGTCGGCGTTCGTGTGAAGGACCGGTTCCGATATCCGGATTACCTCTGACAACTCGTCTTCCCAGCGCTTCACACGAACCGATGGTTGATCTGCCAGCACGGCGGGTCCGTACCAGCTGTCGAACAGAAAAACGCCGTCCTCCCGGAGATGCCGGGAAACATTTCGGAACAAAGCCAGCAAATCCTCATTGCTGTTCATGTAGTTCACCACATGGAATAGTGCGATCGCCGTATCAAATGTACGCTCCAGCCGAAACGTCCGAATATCGTCTTGAGTAAAGCGCAGGTTGCCGTTCTGCGGCTTGGATCTGGCAACCTCTAGCATATCCTCGCTTCGCTCAATTCCATGAATGGAATACCCCTTTTCCGCAAAGAGAGCGGCATGTCTACCCGTACCGCTTCCCAGTTCAAGCATGGTTACGGTGCCCGGACGGTACGTTTCGATTATGCGATCGATATAATCCGATTCACCTGCATAATCTTTGTCTTGATAAATCAAATCGTAATAACGAGCATACCAGGATCCGAATACACTCATCCCCCATCGCTCCTTGTCAATACTGATTTTACTGTCTCTGCTACTCGCTCTCTCTGCTCCTCCGTCAGCGTCGCTCCGCTTGGAAGATAGAATCCTTGTCTCGCGATTCGCTCAGCAACCGGGTACGTTTCTCCAATAAAGTAACCGGCTTTCCGAAACACAGGCTGTTCATGCATCGGCCAAAAAAACGGACGTGTACCAATCCGGAGTCGGGTAAGCCGATCAATCATCTCAGTCGCATCCATACCGGACTCTTCCGTCAGTACTAGTCCGTACACCCAATATATATTCTCCGCGTAATCCGTCCCTTGAAGCGGAAGCTGCATACCCTCCGCGTCTGCGAACAGAACGTCGTAGTGCTGTCCCATTCTCCTCTTCCGTTCGACCATGGCATCTAGGCGCTCCAACTGCGCGAGCCCAATTGCGGCCTGCAAGTTGGTCAGCCTGAAATTGTAACCGAGGTCTTGATGCACGAATCTTCTTCCCGGGAGGAACCCGAGATTACGGAGTGTCCTGCACCTTTGCGCCAACTCGTCATCATCCGTGAGGACCATCCCTCCCTCTCCAGTCGTAATATGCTTGTTTGCATAGAAGCTAAATGTGCTGATCTGACCAAACCCACCGCACGGCTTGCCTCTGTAGGTCTGACCGAGCATCTCGGAGGCATCTTCGATGAGGATGAGATTATGCTTATTAGCGATTGCAAGGAGTGGGTCCATGTCCACAGGCAACCCGTATATGTGCACTGGCATGATAGCCCTTGTGTTGGACGTTATCTTGTCCTCGACTTGCTCCAAATCCATATTCCATGTGACAGGGTCGCAATCGACCAGAACTGGCACGTATCGGTTCCTCACAATGGCGGCTACACACGAAATAATCGTAAAACTCGGAACAATCACCTCGCTGCCCGGTTCCAAATGGAGCGCTGCCACAGCCAATTCCAACGCAACAGTTCCGTTGCAGACGGCTACTCCATACTTACGTCCAACCGCAGCCGCCATTTCCGCTTCGAATCGTTGCACGAACGGTCCCTCGGAAGAAATCCATCCGGTATTCAAGCATTCCATGACATAATCTTTCTCATTTCCAACTAACAACGGCTCATTAACCGGCACCCATTCGTTCATCAGAACCGCTCCCTTAGGACCACCCGGTCCGAATCAATACCTTCAAACCGTGTCTTATCCCGCTCCGCAGCATACGGTCCCTGCTTCACTTCAATGAAATCCACTTCTTCCAACACCTCGAACCCGTGCCCTCCGGAAGCCAGCAATATTGTATCGCCTCCTTCCAGCACGAAGCTTTCCAGATACGTTCGGTCATCATCATAAAAGTCTACGCGCAGCTTCCCACGCTTAATGAACAATACTTCTTGGGTATAATGAACCTCGCGTTCGATCTGATTATGAATATGGGGTCGGATCGAATGGCCTGCAGGGTGCCTCATATACGCAAGCTGCTGTGAAAATTCGTAGGGGGTCATAAAATGGACGCCAGGCTCGGAATACGAATGCGTAATAATGATCGCCAGCAATTGGGATTCATGCAAGATTTGATGGAGCATTGGCCACCCTCCTTCCCTTTACTAATACGTTATGCTCGTCAACCATTGTGCGATATAGACACCATCATCATTTGTGTGCTGGATTCCATCCAAGTGTCCAATCCAATGCCATGCTTGGAAACATACATATAATGAAGAGCGAATAATTAGCGGGGTGATGTAATGAAAATTTGCCAACTGCTCCACCGGGCTTATCAGAAAAATGATGAAGAATTCATTCGTGATCTGTTTCTTCAACTGTTGAACCGGGAAGTGGATAATCAGGATGTGGTCGACCTGCTCCATTTATTGCATTCCGGGACTCCGCGAATCAGTCTAATCGTGGGTATCTCATGCAGCCATGAAGCACAGGAGATATACAGCCGGCATTACGTCTGGACGGGTGCCAGGCAGCTGACCATTGCGGATAAGCTGCAGCAATTGTTTGTTTTGGGAAACGAAGATCTGATTCACCACTTGTATGTGGAAATACTGGGCCGCTACCCTGAATCGTGGGGGTTTGAACAATTTGTACAGATTCTTGAAAGAGGCAATACGAGAATCTCGGTTGTTTCTCTCATCCTGCAATCGGACGAATTTATAAGGCTGATGCAGGCGGACCGCTACTATTTCACACGTGAAATCTTGACGCATTTTTTTAGTACTTTGTAATCTCCCTRGCGTTTCTAAGCCCTCCCTCTCCATCATAGAGAAGGAAGGGCTATTTGAATCGGTGAGGCGTATGCTAACCCGCTTCGTTCCATAGCCAAAACACTGTTTGATTCAAAAACATTCCTTGATCGGATAATTCATCCACTAATTGGTTTGCTTCTGGATGGTCCAACACAATGACTCCGTCGATCCATTCGTTTGCATACAGCAAGCTTACGAGGTTCGCCTGACCTTGTAACCCGCTGTCCAGATAACCGATGATTTGGAATCCGCTGTGAGCGCCAATCTGATCCCAGAACAATGTGGAACCCAGTTTGGGTCCGATCACTGCCACCCTCGGAGCGCGACTAAGATGAGCGAAATAATAGTTCCTGGCAATCTTGGAGGACACTTTCATCACTTCTATGCAAGTCATAAGCATGTCGGAGTGGCAAAGGGAAGCGGGGTGCACCCGCCAATGGTACAAAGGAATGTTAATTTTCTCGATCGGTGCGATTTGAAACAATTTCATCCATAAATCATAATCATAAGCAATCCGGTATTGAGGGTCATAACCGCCGATCTGGTCGAAGAGCGTCTTGGAGAATAAAAGCGATCCGTGGCATATCGGATTGCCGAAGAAGCGGAACTGTTCGATCTGCTCGCCCGTAACGTACAGATTGTTGTACCTTTCTTCTTGACGCAATCGTTCTGTAGATACAGACGCTTCCCCTGAAATACATTCAATCAAGGAACTTACGGCGGAGATATGAGGGTTCTCTCTAATATAATCCACTTGTACTTGCAATCGTTCAGGCAGGCTCAAGTCATCAGCATCCTGAACGGCTATCCAGCTTCCATCCGCATCRCCAACTGCGATGTTCATTGCTGCAGCCGCTCCAAGGTTATGCTGCAGATGAACGACCTTGACT
>NZ_JBFUIX010000233.1:0-3942 GCF_056401635.1 Paenibacillus sp. P4_E11
GCAGAAAGGCTTGAAATTAGCATGCAATTGCAGCAGCAACCGCCAGTTACTGTCATCCGGCCAACCATCGCCTTGGAAAAAATAGGGTACTCCCCCAACTTTATCGCCGTCAACTTCATCGTTGTAGGCTTTCTGCTTATCCTTAGTGAGCAAGAGGTAGGACTCGGAATCGAGAAATTCGGGGTCCTGGGCTTCTTGCAACTGAGGGATGCCTTCATAAGATTCGCCATTGTCATCCCACAGCGTTGGTCCGTTAGCCAATGGGGCTGTATCTATCAGAAGCTCGCCTCCGGGCTGGATAATGATCGCATTTTCACCACCATCCGGGTCGATAATATCAGGATCAAAGAAGCCTTCCTCCATATTTTGCGCATGTGTAACAAAGAGATAGGCCATCAGGGGCTCAGGAACTTTTGGTGTGGGGAAAAGTTGCGGGTTCAGCTCTATCTGACCGATAAACATCATCGGGCRCTTGTCCCACCCGCTGCTAAGCGGCCATTGCGGTTCTGTTAGCCACACTGGCTGTCCTCCGAATTTCGTTATGGGAGTCCGGATCGGTTCACTGGCGCGGGTAAAACTGTCGATCTTGTATTTCTTCATTATTATCATATCCCTTCGTTCTGGCATAACATTATTATAATGGATTCACGCTATTATTGTTCTTCCATTGAATCGTAACAAGTTTGTTATCAATCAGGATTGGAAAGCAGGACGTGTTGAACATTCATCTGGCTTTACTTCGTGACCAAACTACCCTTGCAAAGGTCATTTCCAAAAATCAGGTAAAAAGTAGGTAGACTCAGGACAAACGATCACTATAATGGAAATAACAAACATACATAAGAAAGCGATTATGCCATATATGAAGCTCAAAAAGTTGTCATGTACGTAAGTAAAAGCAACGAGAACTGGATCAGCGTACTCCACGATTATTTTGTATGGGGCACGGTGAAGAAGGTCGGCAATGCGTGTCCCGGCTTATCGAGGAGCCAGTGATGACTACCTGCGAGAAGCGTTGGATATCCATAATGAAGATTTTGACGACTTCATAAGGATTACGAGTCCTTATCAAGCCGTAGATAAGCTGTCGGAAATTTTAGATGGAGATTATTTTCATGGTGACTTCAACTGTGTTTATTATTCAAAACGACATAAGGATAGCAATCTTCTAGGAGGGATTATGTTGCAGCAGCTCTTTAACGATATGATTAAGCAGGACGTAAAGCCGTTCCTTTCCAAGCGTGGCTTCGCAAAGAAGAGTTTGAATTTCAATAAGACAACAGAAAGCCTCATCTACATGTTCAATTTCCAAAAATCCTCTGGCAATGCAGCGGACAATGTAATGTTTTATGTGAACTGCGGTATTTATGCAGCGGAGTTGGCACAGATACAATCGAGAGAGATTCTGACAGCACCCCAAGAAGTGGAGTGTCACTTCAGAGCAAGAATTGGGGGAATTGTTGAGTCTGCCCCAGATCGATTTTCAATCACTCCTGATACGAATATGGATGATTTAAGAAAAATGCTGCTAAGTGGATTAGAAGATGTTATTCATTTCTATGATACGATGACCAGCGCCAGATCCCTTGTTGATTATTACACTTCAGGTCCATATTTACATCTGGGCGAAGAGAGCTTTCATTTGCTATTGCAATCCAATGATGTAGCAGCGGCTAAACATTATTTGAAGGCGTTGCAGGAAAAGTACGGAACAGAGACGCGATGGACCATATTCGAAAATAAATACGAGGCTATCTTCAATAAATACGGAGTCGAATTTGATAAGCTTAGTTGTTGCCGTTGATTATTGGGATAATCTTTAGATCATCCTGTACGGCAAACTGTGTTAGATTGGCTATAATTTATAGCTTTAATGAGTTTGAAGGAAGGAATTGCTATCAATGATCATCGCTGTCGATGTGTATTATGAGGAAAATAAAGCGAAGTCAGTGGGGGTTATTTTTCAATGTTGGGAAGATTCTAAACCACTCGAAGTCATCATGTCTTATACGGAAAACCCTCACGAATACGAAACGGGTTCTTTCTATAAACGAGAGCTTCCTTGCATACAGGAACTGTTGAAACTTACTGATATAAACCAAATACATACCATTGTTGTAGATGGCTACGTGTACTTAAACAATGAGAAAAAGCCCGGGCTTGGACATTATGTTTACACAAATTTTTCAGGGAAAATTCCAGTGATCGGTGTTGCAAAAAGTGCCTTTCACGACAATGAAGTCTTTGTCAAAAAGATTTACCGAGGCAACAGCTTCAAGCCTTTGTATATAACCTCTGTCGGCATGGAACTAGCAGTTGCTGCCGAGCACATACAGAGTATGTACGGAGAATACCGATTTCCGCATTTGCTGAAATTGCTGGATAAGCAAACGAAGGAAGCCCGGCTATAATCAACAGGGGGATTCAATATGTTGTTTTGGAAGAAAGAAACGCAACTTGATCGAATAAAAAACAAACTCGAAAAGGCCATGCGCAAAGATACGGGTTTTTTGGTGTTTGGAGCATCCTCACACAAATACAGGGTTTATGAAAAGCTTACAGCAAAAGAGCTTGAGGACTGGCAAGCAAAGAATCAGGTCACACTCCCGGAGCCTTATATGCAGTTTTTAACGAAAGTCGGAAATGGAGGTGCCGGGCCGTATAACGGGATTTATTCGATTGAAGAGGCAACTTCCAATACCGGAAATGCACTTACTACAAAATGCGTTCTGCACCCCAGATTGACAAAAGAGGAATGGAACCATCTGGTCGAGCCCCTGATCAATGATGAGGACATCTCCGACCTGGAATACGACGCCGTCCGTGATAGGGTGATGGGCGGCATGTTGTGCATTGGCACACAAGGCTGCGAATACGATATGTATCTCGTACTTGAAGGGAAACACAGGGAAAAAATCGTTTACACTTCAGATTTTTATCCTGATCATCCCTTTTTCTTTGTCTATGAAGACAACTTTCTAGACTGGTATGAGCGCTGGCTGGACGAAATTATTCTGGATTATGATATCGCGTGGTTTGGCAGCAGAATGCCGGGCGATGAAAATGCGTTGATACAGGTTTATCAAAACGCCCCAAACGAAGAAATCAAATCAAAAGCGCTTGATGGAATGTTCAAGTTTAAGAAAATTTCGCAGCCAACCATTGATTTTTTAAAAAGCGTTACTGAGCAAAGACAAAATGATCGCACCACAGCCATTCAGCTAATCTGCAAAACCTCTGTTGACGCGGGAAGAGACTTTCTTCTCGAGCTGTTGCATTCTGAAAGAAATGAGGATTTTTTACAAGCTTTAAACATTCTGAACTGGTACGGTAAATCTTTTGATTTAGCGGAATTTATAAAAGTGATATTGCAAAGTCTTGACAGGGTTCACGACCCGGAAACGTTACGTCATGTGGGGTATGTTTTGGAATCCTCCGGCTCGATTACACTCCAAAACTTTGCGCCCTTTTTGTGCCACACCGACTCGAATATACAAACTGCCGCAATCTATGCCACACGCAATTGCAATGACAAATCTGAAAGTTGGGAAACCATTGAACAGATGTTAATGGGTGGCGACCAGGAGGTTCTGAAAAACTCTATTCTATTTTGGGGCATTATTCCTCATACGAAGTTACTGCCTTATTATAAGGCTGCATGGCCGGAATACAAAAGCAAAGATAATTTCAGGGAAAAATTTATAGGTTGTTTGAAAGAATTAAATTTGACAGATGATTATTTTGACAAAGAATAATTTATCTACTCAATTCCCATACAATGCGGATGCATGACCATAGATCGAACTTTCAAGAGTACGTTGACCGCAAATGAATTTACGGTACTATGGCATGATATGAAAGGACGATTGCTGAATGATGAACCGTTACACCAAGGAGACCGCCGGACAGCTTTGTCCGTACTCCGGATGGCACGTCCGCACG
>NZ_JBFUIX010000234.1:0-3901 GCF_056401635.1 Paenibacillus sp. P4_E11
GACAAGTATACATGGTCACAAGGGCGTTATGTATGGCTGTGGTCCCGTTTGGCGGAGTGCTGTCAAACCGGATTAATGGAGGGAGATGCAGAAGCGTATTTGCGGGAAGCTGGTAGAACGATGCGCTTTCTTCGTGACCATGTTGTACTCGACAATGACAACTGCGCCTTCCTGCTATCCGAAGAGGGAGTACCGAAGGAGCCGATCCCGGGCAAAGGATATGACACGAGCTTCTTCGCGGATTGCTTCGTCGTCTTGGGCGGAAGCGAATACGCGAGAGTTAGCGGGGATGCAGAATCGTTGGAGTGGACACTGCAGCGGTTCGACTCCATCATGGCTCGGCTGAACACGAACTCGCAGCGCAGTGAGCCTTACCCGATCCCGCCAGGGTTAGAAGCGCATAGTGTTTCGATGATTATGCTGAATGTCACGCAGGAGTTGGCAGAGGCATTAGCCGCCTCTGGTCATGTACGTGAGCAGCAAATGCGTCGATATGCAGCGGAGTATATGGACCGCATCCTGAATAGGTTCGTACAAGAAGACGGTACGGTAGTGGAGCTGTTAGCGACGGACGAACAGCTCTCAGATACCGTAATGGCGCGTCATCTTAATCCAGGCCATACGATTGAATGCATGTGGTTCGTCATGACCGAAGCGAATCGGATCGGCGGGATGACGGAGGCGATCAACAAGGCCGTGCGTGTGACCAAGAAGGCGCTTGAGCTTGGTTGGGATGACATCTATGGCGGGCTGCTGCATTACGTTGATCGTGATGGCGGGCCGCCACAAGGGCGGGAAACAGGCGGAGATGGCTTCGAGCGTAACATTATAGAGACTTGGGACGCGAAGCTGTGGTGGCCGCATTCCGAAGCTCTGTACACGCTCTTACTCGGTTACGAACTGACTGGCGATCCGGAATTGCTGGAGTGGTATGAGCGTATGCATGCGTACACGTTCGAGACGTTTCCACATCCGAATGCCGAAGTAGGCGAGTGGATTCAAATCCGCGACAGGGCGGGTGTACCGCTGACGAAGGTGGTTGCGTTACCGGTCAAGGATCCGTATCATATTCTCCGCAATTTCATTCTGATAGTAGAACTGCTTAACCGGAACCGATCGGAATGAACGCATAAACCAAGGGACTGACTGGAGAAACATCCGGTCAGTCTTTATTAATTGCGCGTTAAGCGAATAATTACTTTCCCATCTACAAAAAAATCCTCTAATCCGCGGTATAAGCGGAAATAGAGGATGATTGAAAATTAAAGGGCTGGATCGATTAGTTGAACTTTGGCAGCCAGTCGCCGTGTGCTTCGATCAGGGCGTCACACATGGCCACGATGTCATCCATCGACAGCTCGGCGGCTGTATGCGGATCGAGCATGGCAGCGTGGTAAATATGTTCTTTCTTCAACGTGCGAGCTGCTTCGATCGTAAGCAACTGGGTGTTGATGTTTGTCCGGTTCAACGCAGCAAGCTGCGGCGGAAGATCGCCTACATAAGTAGGGGTAACGCCGTTAGCGTCGACGAAGCAAGGTACTTCGACACAAGCTTCCTTAGGTAAATTCGTAATCAGGCCTGTGTTCATGACGTTCCCGCCGATCTTGAAAGGCACGTTCGTCTCCATCGCTTCCATCATTCGGGAGGCATACTCATGGGATCTATTGTGCGTCAAGCTGCGATTGTTAACAATCTCATCGCGCATCGTCTTCCAACGATCAATCTGATTAATACAGCGGCGCGGATATTCGTCGAGCGGGATGTTGAATCGTTCGATGAGCTCCGGGTAATTACGCTTGATGAAGTAAGGATGATATTCGGCATTATGTTCAGAAGACTCGGTTACGTAGTAGCCGAACTTCAGCATCAGTTCGAAACGAACCATGTCATGGTGTTTCTCCTTCTGTTTCTCGATCGCACGACGCTTGATTTCCGGATACAGATCGACTCCATCTTTCGTCACTTCCAACAACCAAGCCATATGGTTAATCCCTGCGATCCTGCTCTTTACTCCAGTGGTATCGATTTCCAGTGCTTTGAACAGATGCGGTACGCATACTTGCACGCTGTGGCACAAGCCAACGGTCTTGATCCCGCCGTCGGTGTTCATCACGTTCGTGAGAACGGCCATCGGATTCGTATAGTTCAAGAACCAGGCATCCGGACATACTTCCTGCATATCGCGGGCGAAGTCCATCATCACGGGAATTGTGCGCAAGTTCCGGAAAATGCCTCCGATTCCGAGTGTATCCGCGATTGTCTGGCGAAGGCCGAATTTCTTTGGAATTTCGAAGTCCGTAATCGTACACGGATCATAACCACCTACTTGAATCGCATTGATGACGTATTTTGCTCCGCGAAGCGCTTCCTTGCGGTCGGTATATGCTTTGATTTGACACGTGCTGCCTGTTGTTTCTTTTAGATTGAGCAGCATTTGCTCCGAATCCCGTAGCCGTTCTGGGTTAATGTCGAACAAGGCCAGCTCGAATTGTTGCAGCGCTGGGGTAAGTAAGGAATCGCCTAACACATTTTTGGTGAATACGGTGCTTCCTGCACCCAGAAACGTAATTTTGGACATGAGGTTTCGCTCCCTTGTGGATAGTGCTTTCGCTATCTACTATACTCGTTTCTCCTTCATGCAGACTATGGAATAATGCGACGATCGTATGGACAAATGTAGTTTTTCTGCTACGATGGCTATATAAGTCTTGTGAAGAGAGGATGCCCTGAATCGTGAATTCCCGCACTTATTCTGTAGCTATACAGCCTTATCCGATCAAGGGAGAGCTGATTGTCTTGTTCGCCGGACACGAGCAGACAGAGCCTTCCCATCATGTCGGACCGCAGGTGAGAGATTATTTTTTGATTCATCATGTGCTGGCCGGGAAAGGCGAGTTTCAATGCAGGGGCAGCAAATACGAGATTGGAGCGGGGCAAAGCTTCGTCATATTCCCTGGCGAACTGATACGTTATGATTCCGATGAGATCGACCCATGGAAGTACAGATGGATCGCCTTCAAGGGTACGTTAGCGGATCAACTGCTTAGTGAGCTGGGCATCTTCCCGGATCATCCTGTTGTTATGCCCGTCAATTCCCGCCGAACGGCTGCTCAGTTCCATCGGATGGAGGAAGTGCTGAGGAGTGCAGATGCCAGCTGTGATCTGGAGAGTGGCGGCTTGATTCGTCTAATGTTGGCGGGCTACGTGAAGGAAGGCCGAACTCCATTGCCAACGGGGAAAGCCGTACACAGCCCGAGCGAGGAACAAGTGGAGCGGGCTATTCGCTGGCTAACGCTGCAATACGCACAACCGATCTCCATTCAGCAGGTCGCTCAGGCATTAGGGTACCATCGTACGCATTTGTCCAAGCTGTTCAAGCAATATACCGGTCTTTCACCCATGCAATATTTGCTCAAAATCCGTATGGAGCGGGCCAAGCTGCTGCTGCTGGATGAGTTAACGGTAGAACAAGTGGCTTCATCAGTTGGATTCGTAGATTCGTTGTACTTCTCCAAGCAGTTTAAGAAATGGCAGGGCTGCACCCCGTCGGAGTATCGGAGCGGCAATGGGAATTCCGTCATGTTCGAATATAACGACTGTAATTAAGGATGGAGGAAGAGGCATGTTCAATCAACCAGAGAATGGAGTTATGCAGATTGACCAACGTAGAGAGCAGCTCTATGGGTTACTAGGCAGGTTGCCCGATAGGAACAGACCGATTCATGCCGAGCTGTTGGCAATCGAAGAGCGTCCAACTTGTATCGTGGAGCATCTGTTGTTGGACTTGAACGGAATTGAGCCGGTTCCGGCGTATTTTCTCAGCACCAAACAGATTGAAGGCATTGCCCCTCTTATTGTGTATCATCATTCGCATGGTGGGCGCTACAGCGTGGGTAAGGAG
>NZ_JBFUIX010000235.1:0-3900 GCF_056401635.1 Paenibacillus sp. P4_E11
GGTTACGCCGAAGGGTGTAACGGAGTTGACTGCAGAAGAGCGCTTGCTGCATGCGATCTTCGGGGAGAAAGCCCGTGAAGTCCGGGATACTTCGCTCCGCGTTCCTCACGGAACCGACGGAATCGTAGTAGACGTGAAAGTGTTCACCCGCGAGAATGGCGACGAGCTTCCTCCTGGTGTGAATCAGCTGGTACGGGTTTACATTGCACAGAAGCGTAAAATTTCCGAAGGCGATAAGATGGCCGGACGTCACGGTAACAAAGGGGTTATTGCCCGCATCTTGCCGGAAGAAGATATGCCGTTCATGCCAGATGGCACGCCGGTAGAAGTCGTATTGAACCCACTCGGGGTTCCATCTCGGATGAACATCGGTCAAGTGCTCGAAGTTCACTTGGGGATGGCAGCCAAGCTGCTCGGGATTCATACCGCCACACCTGTATTCGACGGCGCTCGTGAGCACGACGTGTTCGACACGATGGAAGAAGCCGGGATGCAGCGTAACGGAAAGACGATTCTATACGATGGCCGTTCAGGCGAACCGTTCGAGCGTGAAGTTACCGTTGGCGTCATGTATATGATTAAGTTGGCGCACATGGTTGACGATAAGATCCATGCCCGCTCAACTGGACCGTATTCTTTGGTTACGCAACAGCCTCTGGGTGGTAAAGCTCAGTTCGGTGGACAGCGTTTCGGAGAGATGGAAGTTTGGGCACTTGAAGCCTATGGGGCAGCCTACACGCTTCAAGAGATTCTTACCGTGAAGTCCGATGACGTCGTCGGTCGTGTGAAGACTTACGAATCGATTGTTAAGGGCGAGAACGTACCGGAGCCTGGTGTGCCTGAGTCGTTCAAGGTATTGATCAAGGAGCTCCAGAGCTTGGGTATGGACGTTAAGATATTGGCAGAAGACGAGCAAGAGATTGAAATGAAGGAACTGGATGACGAAGATGACGTCACTGGCGACAAGTTGAATCTCAATCTAGAAGGTTCTGAGGTCGGCGTCGAGTAATCGACCCCGGCCCGGCCTGTTCATTGCACGATAGATTCCACGTTGTCATCTGCTGCTTGCTATGCGTGGGCGCGGATCGAAACCACAGTACAAGAGTACAATCTAGAGGAGGGTTGCTCCTTGTTGGACGTTAACAATTTCGAGTACATGAAGATTGGGTTGGCTTCACCTGAAAAGATTCGTTCCTGGTCCAGAGGGGAAGTTAAGAAACCGGAGACGATCAACTACCGGACGCTTAAACCGGAAAAAGAAGGTTTGTTCTGCGAGAAAATTTTCGGTCCTACCAAAGACTGGGAGTGCCATTGCGGCAAATATAAGCGCGTTCGTTACAAGGGTGTTGTGTGTGACCGATGCGGAGTGGAAGTTACACGTGCCAAAGTTCGTCGCGAACGGATGGGTCATATTGAGTTGGCTGCTCCTGTCTCGCACATTTGGTATTTCAAGGGCATTCCGAGCCGTATGGGCTTAGCCTTAGACATGTCTCCTAGATCGCTTGAGGAGATTATCTACTTTGCTTCTTATGTAGTTACAGATCCAGGAGATACACCGCTGGAGAAGAAGCAACTGTTGTCTGAGAAAGAGTACCGCAGCTACCGGGAGAAGTACGGCTATGCGTTCCATGCTGGAATGGGAGCCGAAGCTGTGAAGAAACTCCTGCAGGATATCGATATCGATAAAGAAGTCGACACCTTGAAGGAAGAGCTTCGTACGGCACAAGGCCAACGACGTAACCGTGCAATTAAGCGTCTCGAAGTGATGGAAGCGTTCCGTCACTCTGGCAACGAGCCAGAATGGATGGTACTTGACGTACTTCCCGTCATTCCGCCGGAATTACGTCCGATGGTACAGTTGGATGGAGGACGGTTCGCTACGTCCGACTTGAATGACCTGTATCGTCGTGTGATCAACCGGAACAATCGTTTGAAGCGTCTGCTTGATCTGGGCGCACCAGACATCATCGTACAGAACGAGAAGCGGATGCTGCAAGAAGCAGTAGATGCCTTGATCGATAATGGACGTAGAGGCCGTCCTGTAACAGGTCCAGGTAACCGTCCGCTGAAATCCCTCAGCCATATGCTGAAGGGGAAGCAAGGACGTTTCCGGCAAAACCTGCTTGGGAAGCGTGTTGACTACTCGGGTCGTTCCGTTATCGTTGTAGGGCCTAGCCTGAAGATGTACCAATGCGGACTGCCGAAGGAAATGGCGTTAGAATTGTTCAAGCCTTTCGTTATGAAAGAGCTTGTTAATAAAGGATTGGCCCATAACATTAAGAGCGCGAAGCGTAAAGTAGAACGCGTTAGCCCTGAAGTGTGGGACGTTCTTGAGGAAGTCATTAAGGAGCACCCGGTTCTTCTGAACCGTGCCCCTACGCTTCACCGTCTCGGTATTCAAGCGTTCGAGCCGATTCTCGTGGAAGGTCGCGCCATCAAGCTGCATCCACTCGTCTGTACAGCGTATAACGCTGACTTCGATGGAGACCAGATGGCCGTGCACGTGCCATTGTCCGCTGAAGCACAAGCAGAAGCTCGCATTCTGATGCTAGCGTCGGGTAACATCTTGAACCCGAAAGACGGCAAACCGGTCGTTACTCCTTCGCAGGATATGGTTCTGGGGAGCTTCTACTTGACGATGGAGAACATCGAGGCAGTTGGCACAGGTATGCTGATTCGTACCGTTCATGAGGCTGTTTCCGCTTACCAGCGGGGCATTGCTTCGCTGCACGCCAAGGTTGCGATACCTGCTCGTGCGCTGGGTAAGACGAGTTTCACACCGGCACAACAGAACTCGCTGCTTGTAACGACGGTTGGTAAGATCATCTTCAATGATATTTTCCCAGCAGATTTTCCGTTCATCAATGAAGCGACCAAGGCTAATCTGTTCCAAGGGATTTCGGATGAATACTTCATGCTTGAAAAAGGTGGAGACATTCAATCGTTTATCCRCAATGCGCCATCACGTGGTGCTGTAGGTAAAGAATACTTGGGAACACTGATCGGGGAATGCTTCCGTCGCTACCATACGACCAAGACTTCGATCATTCTCGATAATATTAAGCAGAACGGGTTCACATACTCTACCAAAGCGGGGATTACAGTTGCCGTATCCGACGTAATCGTACCGAAGGAGAAAGACCTGATTCTGAAGGAATCCGAAGATAAGGTCAGAACCGTCACGAACCAGTTCCGTCGCGGATTGATTACGGACGAAGAGCGTTATGACCGCGTTATTAGCATTTGGGGTAAAGCGAAGGATGAAATCACAGAAATTTTGATGAAATCCCTCGATAAATTCAACTCCATCAACATGATGGTTGAATCCAAAGCACGGGGTAACAAATCGCAGATCACCCAGCTTGGCGGTATGCGGGGCCTCATGGCCAACCCGTCCGGACGGATTATTGAGTTGCCGATCAAGTCGAACTTCCGTGAAGGCTTGACGGTATTAGAGTACTTTATCTCCACGCACGGTGCGCGTAAAGGATTGGCCGATACCGCACTTCGTACAGCGGATTCTGGTTACTTGACCCGTCGTCTCGTCGACGTAGCACAGGATGTCATCGTGCGCGACGATGATTGCGGTACAGATAAAGGCTTTATCGTCACGAAGATCCAGGATGGTAAGGAAGTTATCGAAGACTTGTATGACCGTATTGAAGGTCGTTATGCCTTCGAAACCGTTCGCCATCCGCAGACTGGTGAAGTCATTGTGAGCCGCAACGAGCTGATTGAATCGAACAAGGCAGATGCGATTATTGCTGCGGGTATCGAGAAACTTCAGATTCGTTCCGTCTTGAGCTGCCGTACGAACCATGGTGTATGTAAGAAGTGTTATGGTCGTAACTTGGCTACAGGAACTCACGTAGAAGTCGGTGAAGCGGTTGGTATTATCGC
>NZ_JBFUIX010000236.1:0-3865 GCF_056401635.1 Paenibacillus sp. P4_E11
CTTGTGAAGTGCGGGCCACATCCACGGGCGAGGAGAGGTTCGTTCTCATCCAATCGATAGCCCGTTGAAGATGAACATTCGTCGAATCCGATGATTCCGTGGTTTCCGGGTCGGATTTGTACGCATGAAGAAATGGATCAGGATTCGGTATAGAATGACACCCGATCGATGACAAAATAGTTCTCCACTTCCTCCAACACGGACAGGATGTCCAGATGAATACTTGGATGAGTTGTGTCCTTAATGGCTACATAGGGAGGCTCGATTCCGTATTGCTGCATCAGATTGTCCGCCAAGTAGCCGTTGAAGGAAACCCAGGATAGCTGGTACATATGCCCCTCATAGTGATATTCATGAACGGTTCCCGGTTTAATTAAGAACAGTTGACCCGGTTTCAACTCAATGGAATCCTCCCCAATCCTAACCATTCCTTCTCCTTGATAGCAGCATACGATCTGATAGAAAGGCCAGTCATATTTTTCAGTGCGAGTAATCTTCTCGTATCCGGCATCAATGGCTACTAATGGAAGAGAGGGGGAATTGATCTTTGGAGCGAACTTGATATACATCTGACCGTACCTCCATCTGTTCATTCTCGTGCAAACCTTATTAAATCCATCATAGTATGACGGTGCAATCCTAACAATACTTGATGTTCCATTCAGAACACTGTACGACATATTGGTTCTTTTTACGTGAGAAGATGACCTTTATAATTCCAAGTAGGAACCGAATTATATGAAATAAGAGGTGCAACCCATGTATCAATATGCAGGAATTCAGAATTCTCAGAAGCTTGGCAAGTACGGTGTGGAAGATACTTCTAGAATCGTCAAGAGATTGGCCTATTCACACTATCGGCTGATGATGATCGAAGCAGCGCAACTGCCTGCCCGAATGAACTGGTATTTCAAGGCGGGGTTAGCGAAAAGCATGTATGAAGATGCTCAAGTGATGAAGATGTGGGTAGACCGAACATCCGAGCTGCGTAACCCGCAACTTCAGAAGATTAAATCCCCCGACCCTTGGCTGGAGTTATTCTGGGATGAACTGCTCATGGCCCGCTCGGATTATGAACTGTGGGTAGGGTTATATGAGGTGGCCAAACCGGAAATTGCCCGATTGTACGAACAATATCTGGAATCAACGCAGCCGCTCATCGATTACCCGACGGTTCGTTTGATGAAGCATGCCAAGCTGGATCTGGAGGAACAACTCACCTGGGGAGCAGCCATTCAACCCGTACTGCTCGAAGATGCCCGATTTTTCTCGGGAAATTCAGATTCTTATAATGTCATCGTAGATGATGAAGCCAGCGGGCAACCTTACAAGGAACACTTGCTAGAGCTGCTTCATGGATGCGGCGGCATTGCCGGTGTGGCTGTCGAGAACAATCGGACGCCTATTCGCTGGAGATCCAAGGAGGCTTATCGCATACCGGATAAAGCCGTCCGCGATCCGCGAATGGGTGGTGATACATTGGGCCGCACAGGAGTGAAGAACCAACCGGAGGACGATATTATTGCCAGTGCAGCGGAATCCGCGCGAATCCGTCAAGAGGAACTAGGAGCAGCTGAGCTGTGTGCGGCTACACTCGTCATACAGCAAGGCATGCCATGGGAGTTCTACGATGACTTGTCCAGGCACTGTTGGGATGAGATGAGGCATACCTTGTACGGCCAAGCCGTCCTCGATCTGGGAGGCTTCGAATGGTTCTCGCAGCCCCAGTTCAAGGGAGACTATGATCCACATATGGATAAACCGGTTGCCGCTTCTTATGTCTGGTTATCCGTCGGCATTGAGGGAGAGGCGATGAAGAAAGAGCAGATGCCCAAGGAGGCGAAGTTTTACAAGAAACTGGCGCAGCAGAGGGATGAACCATTCGTGAAACTACTGGCCCAAGGAATCGACTTTGACTGGGCGGACGAAGTGACCCATCACCAGTACGGACGGAAGTGGGCCGAGGAATTGGTAGGCGGATACGGAAATGCCAGACTGATTGCGGACAAAGAAATGGCTCTTAACAATGAGAGAATGAGGGTGGATACCCGCAATTATTGGACGGGTAAGGAACTTAGTCATCGCTATATTGGGTCGTAATGATGGAATCATAATGAATTTCTCCCTGAACGTTCTCAAAAGTTGTCACCACCTGTGATATAATGGTAAAACGTTATGAGAGCGCATACAGGGGGGAGACGCATGCGGAGAATTGGCGAGGTATGGGGAAGTTACTTTATCCGGCTTGTACTATCTTACAGTGTTCTAGCTATTGTCTTGATCGCGGCGGTAGGCGGGTATTTGTTCTCTCAGGCGAATGGGTTGATGGTCGGGGAAATGACCAGAGAGAGCACATCCCGTCTGAATACCGCTAAGGATTATTTGGAGAAAAACGTGCTGCAGAAGTACGTGGACGGCTTAACGAGCCGTTATTTCGTTGGAGTCCAGCCTGATCTCAAAGGGATTCTGTACAACCTGCTAGATAGCGGCTGGGAAGGCAACACATCGAACATCGTGTCCTTGGTCAATCAAATGAATTTCACTCGCACGGCGAACGATGGGATTGCGGGCATCACGATTTTCTTTAATAAAAACGGGTTCGTGCTGGATAACAATTATTTCTATACCGGAGCGGATGAAACGAAAGATCGCGTCTTTATCGAGCAGCTAGCGACTGTTCCGAAGCAGCGATGGATAGGGCGTACACTTCCAAATGGCAAACAAGTGTTATCGTATGTACTCACTCTTCCTTATGGTTTCCCCGAGGACAAGGCGAAGGGCTATATCTACATCGACATTGAGCGCGATTACTTGTCCCGCTCCTTAATGCAAGTGATGAATACCCCTTTTGAACGGCTGTATGTACGCTATGAGAGCAACCATCCCTTGTTGCGTACAGGACCCGAAGATGCAGTCGAAGCGGAACACGTGCGGCAAGTGCTTGGATCCTCGACCAATTCTACCGTACATATCGAGAAGGACAGCCGGGGTAGTAAAATTTATGCCACATTGAAGGGGGATTCGGAGCCGGGTACGTTCCAATACACCATTGTTCGCCCGTTCGACACGTTCGTACTCTCCTCCAGGCAATTCCAACAGCAAGTGATTGTGAGCTGTGCGCTCATGCTGGTGCTGGGCTTGCTAATCGCTTTCGTAATTTCCAAGCGGTTCTATGTGCCGCTGAAGGCACTCCTCCATACGATTCGAGGGCTCTACCAGAACAACCCTGCACCTGCGAAAGGCATAAAAGAATACAAGCTGATTAACCATACATTGCAATATTTGGATGACAAAATTGCCACACTCGAAACGAAGGTGAAGAAAAACCAGATCACCAATTTCCTTCTGGGCAACATGGCCGAACTGCAAAGTGTGAATCTCCCGCTCGACTGCCTGTACGTTACGGCGAATATTCAGTTGACGCAGGGGGATTGTGAATCGTTTCGCAGCGCTTATATCGAGAAGGGGCACGCAATTCCGTATGAAATCGCGATGATGAGTGCGGATCAAGTGGTCGTCCTGTACTTCCTGGGTTGGGATGAACCCGATCCGATCGAACGGGTGAAGGCGGAGTTGATTGAATTCCGTATGGACTCGCAGTGGTCTTATTCGGCTTCGATTGGCCCGTCAGTAAGCTCGCTTGAAGACATCCGGGCTGCTCATCAGAAGGCGAAGGATGGTCTGCGATATACGTACTTATTCGGTCCACATATGATTATCGCGGATCAAGACGTACAGGCGTTAAGCAGTGTGCAGCATGTATTCGCCTTCACACAGATTAAGAATGCAATTCGCGCGGGTAACGCAGTAGAGGCGGAACGGTTCATGACTGACTTCGCGGTCCGATCACAGGCATCCGTGCGGA
>NZ_JBFUIX010000237.1:0-3853 GCF_056401635.1 Paenibacillus sp. P4_E11
GTGTAGGAACGCCGATTTGCTCTAATGCATCTTGCAGAGCAAGCGAGTTCATTACGGTGGCCAGCATGCCCATATAGTCTGCAGTTGCACGGTCAATCCCTTTCGCGCTTCCTGCAATCCCACGCCATATGTTGCCACCGCCGACGACAATTGCCACTTCGATGTTCAGTTCGTGCACTTCCTTCAATTGCTGCGCGATCGAAGAAATCATATCACTGTCAATTCCATAACCTTGTTGACCGGCTAGCGCTTCACCGCTTAACTTCAGCACAACTCGTTTGAACATGGGTCGCTCCAACTTCTTATCCCCCTAACTTCTCCCCACTAAGCCATCGATCCAGCTTACTCGAAGCGATGATTGGTGAGGGGTCACAAATACCTTTTTGTTATGAAACGAGGAACACCACGTGTTCCTCGTTTCCTGCTTATTCGTTAACGCAACCCAGGCGGGTATTGGATTATAAACGAGCTTGTGACATAACTTCTTCAACAAAGTTATCGACTTTTTTCTCCAAGCCTTCACCCAGCTCGAAGCGAACAAAACGACGAATGGTGATAAGCTCCCCGATCGCAGATACTTTCTCGTTCAACAAGATGGAGATCGTCTTATCTGGGTCTTTAATGAAAGATTGTTCCATTAAGCAGAACTCTTCATAGTATTTCCCCAAACGACCTTCAACCATTTTATCAACAATTTTCTCTGGTTTGCCTTCATTTAGTGCTTGATTTCTCAAGATTTCGCGTTCTTTGTCCAGCTCTTCTTGGGAAACTTCTTCACGACGAACGAACTTCGGGTTAGTTGCAGCGATTTGCATAGCGATGTCCCTAACGAATTGACGGAACTGGTCTGTCTTGGCTACGAAGTCCGTCTCGCAGTTCACTTCTACAAGGACGCCTACTCGGCCTCCAGCGTGGATGTAGGATTCTACTACACCTTCAGATGCTACACGACCCGCTTTGTTCGCGGCTGCGGCCAAACCTTTTTCGCGTAGAATCTCAGATGCTTTGGTCAAATCCCCATCTGCTGCTTCCAACGCTTTCTTACAATCCAGCATACCTGCACCGGTTTTATCGCGCAATTCTTTTACTTGAGCTGCTGTAACTGCCATGAAATAATAACCTCCTTGAGATTGAGTCGTACCTCTATTCCTCAAAAAAAGGGCGGCGAGAGGTTAAGTAACCTTCAAACCACCCTGTTCTGCTTGTGGATCATCTGTTCTATTAAGCCGTCGTTGTCTCGCCTTGTTGCGATTCTACGATTGCGTCAGCCATCTTGGCTGTCAGCAATTTCACTGCACGGATCGCATCGTCATTACCAGGAATGACATAATCGATCTCATCAGGGTCGCAGTTCGTATCAACGATACCGACGATTGGGATACCAAGTTTGCGAGCTTCTGCAACCGCAATGCGCTCTTTGCGAGGATCGATAATGAATAATGCGCTAGGCAATTTCTTCATGTGCTTGATCCCGCCGAGGAATTTCTCAAGGCGCTCTTTCTCTTTGCGAAGCAAGATAACTTCTTTCTTCGGCAGCAATTCGAATGTGCCGTCTTCTTCCCACTTCGTCAATTCATGAAGACGATTAACGCGCTTCTGAATCGTGGAGAAGTTAGTCAGCGTACCACCCAACCAACGTTGGTTGATGAAGTACATACCGCAACGTGCAGCTTCTTCGGCAACCGAATCCTGAGCTTGTTTCTTCGTACCGACGAACAGCATGGTGCCGCCCTCTTCAGCAATCGACTTGACAAAGTTGTAAGCTTCCTCAACTTTTTTCACAGTCTTTTGCAGGTCGATAATGTAAATTCCGTTTCTTTCAGTGAAGATGTAACGATCCATTTTCGGGTTCCAACGACGGGTTTGATGTCCGAAGTGTACCCCAGCTTCTAAAAGCTGCTTCATGGAGATTACTGCCATCCTCACGCACCTCCTCTGGTTTGGTTTGAGTTTCCCTCCGCCATTGTCATTTCCCGTCAAGACTATGGATCCAATCGGATCAATTAGCACCCTTGAACAGAATTAAATGGCGTGTGGTTTTTAACACCGTCAATAACTATACCATAACTAAAACGGCCTTGCAACAGCATTCGAACCTTACACACATGGTGAAGGTTCGAGGTTAAGGCAAGGTCGTAATCTTCTTAACCACTTCCGCTACTTCAGGTGAATTCTCGAACGAATAGAAGCCGTAATAGATCCTACTAGTAAGCTTCTGTTCCTGCAACATCGCAATCAGCTTCGTAGGTTCGGATATGATCTGTGCTTGAACGAGTAACGCAGCTACCGCGGTCGCATCGGATCGATCAGGTATCACAACTGTTCGAACGATCTTTTCCTTAGTCGCTTCCTTAGTAACAGGTGACTGGGTTGTTGGAGCTGGAGTTGGTGCAGCTTTTGCTTGACGAGTCTTCTCCTCCTCCGCTGCCATACGCTTAATCTCATCGATTTGTTGCGATGTATAGACTTGTTGATCCTTAGATATGACCGTCATACTAAGTCGCTCGGCTTCCTTCTTCACTTGTTCAACCGTGAAGTCAGTCATGCTCGTCCTATTGGTCTTGCTCTCCATCTCGTCGACTTTCCACATCAATTGAAGCATAATTGCTCCCGCAATCAAACCGCTGCCCAAGCCGATCAAAAACATCTTATTCCTAAGCACGGGCATGGTCCTCCTGTTTGGCTAGCTGGATTATGAGCATAACTTCCCCTTTGTTCATGCCGAGCTTCTTAGCGATATGATCAATGGACTTGCCTTGCTTCTCCAATTGAAACAATTCCGTATAGCGATACCGGATATTCATGCCCTCTACTTTGGCTTCAGGCACTGCTACCGTCTGTTCCGAAGCTGCTGCTGCCTGCGAACCCATCACATTAGCGCTTGCGGCCACAATAGCAGCAAGCTTGGCAGCAGCAGGATCAGGTGTTGCTGCTGTCTGACCGGCCATTGATATGGCAAGTCGTGAATTCGCTTCAGCTTGAAGCAGTCGATCCAGTTGCTTGGATACGTCGTGATTTTGCAGTTCCAGAGCTTCCAGCCTACCCTGCAGCTTAGCCGAATGTTTCTCATGATCATGCTTCATTTCCGAGACGAGTTGAATAAGTTGACGGTTCTCCTCTTCGAGCTCGGCCGTGAACTGTTCCATGGTATCTTCGATTTCTTTGATCGAAGTAGCGGGCTGGGACGGTTGGCGTCCACTCGGCTTAATCAGGGCGAAGACGAGTAATACAGCACCGAGTAAAACAATATAATGCCAAGGTTGCAAGACCATTCACCTTTTCGAAAGATTGTAGTGGGTGTATAAAAAGCTGCAATTACAGCGAGAAGTCGATGTGATGACCTTTGTAAGGATGCTCGACGGGTTCTTCAGCTTGTTTCTTCGAAGACTTACTTCCAGGATAAGTAGCTTTCAACTGCTTCCCCCTTGGATTCCCTGCTTCATCTCTAATTTTCTTTGAAACCGATTCTTCCACCTTCGCCGCTTTCTTCCTTAACTGATCGGCCTGCTGCACCGTACCAGCGGCCAGGGCAGCTTGATCATGAACAGGCTTGTGGGACAGCTGATTCTGAACCATCCCCGCGTCATTCGTGCGTGGGATGGCTAATTGCATCTCTACCGATTTCAAGCTCATACAATCACCTCATCTTGATTTGTATGGCAGACGGCTCAATAAACTGGACAAAGGATGCTAAGTCGATTCAAGAATTAGGCAGCATAGCAATGTCGCCGTCCAAATATTTGAAATATACTCGCGGTGCCGCTTCCTTAACGAATCGCGTATAGCGGCCGATTACGATTTTGGTGCCCCCGTATACAATCGATATGACTTCTACACGAGCTTTGTCTGTGTC
>NZ_JBFUIX010000238.1:0-3850 GCF_056401635.1 Paenibacillus sp. P4_E11
CGGTTACTGGCTGCTTGAAAGGTTTTTTTATTTTACAGAAATTTCAATCCGGCACTTTCCGAGTTTTTCGTAATATGTTTTGTAACGTGCTCATGCATTTTTGCCATTCTCTCCAATTCGCTTCCCGTACCGTCGGTTTGTTTCTTCAACGCATTCGCCAAAGGTACGATTCTATAATTCGTCTTCCCCTTGGATTTGAAGACGCGTACCCAAGTCGGAATAAATTCAGCATCCATGATTTGTGTCGTACCGTCGTCTTGTTTTCGAACATTTATTCTGGTAATGACCCCAGTTAATGTATGGTCGTTTTTATACAGGCGCGTTGAGATGAAATTACCCAAAGAATAGATGGCAAACTTCTTTTTAGTCCCCCCTGCAGCTTCTTTGACTTTGTAGAAAACAGCTGGCTGGATGATATGCGAATGCGCCCCAAGAATAATATCTGCCCCGTGTTCGAACAATAAGCGGACAAGCTTCTTCTGTTCCTGGTTCGGATGCATGCTGTATTCCCTTCCGAAGTGTAAACATATGATCACTAGGTCTGCCTCTTTGCTTTTCAACTGCTTGATATCGGCAATGATCTGGCTTGGTTCAATCAGGTTGACGGCCCAGCTATAATCTGTAGGTACGGGAAGCCGATTCGTTCCTTTTGTGTAAGCCAACACACCTATCTTGATTCCTTTAACGTCTTTAATCAAATATTTTTGCGACTCACGGTACGAGCGATACGTGCCTGTATGTGAGAGACCATGTGAATCGAGCACATTTAATGTTCGTTTGAGTCCGCTGATCCCACAATCCATGCAATGATTGTTCGCTGTGGAGAGAACGTCAAATCCGAGATTTTCCAAAGTGCCGGCAAACTGGTCTGGACAATTAAGCAGGGGCCAACCGGTCTTCGGATTCCTTCTCCCTATCGTATATACCCTGTCCGCTGTTTTCGTGTTTTGGTCTCGGCCGGGGGTAGTTCCGGAAAAAGTTGTTTCCAGATTACCTATAGTAAAATCAGCATTGCGTAAATAAGGGGCAACTTGTTCGAAAATCTCATCAAAATTATATCGCTGTTCTCCGGGTATTCGGGCAGAGGCAATAATCCTGCTCTTGATCAACAAGTCCCCGATTGCAGCAATTGTAATGTCCGTACTCATGGCTCATCTCCGTTTATATGTCAGTTTAACCGTTCGCTGGTCTCTTCCGTGTGAAACCGTAACTTATAGTATGATCCGGGCACTTGTCTCGCTTTAGATATTCGCCCAGTTTTCGATCTCCTTATCGTATTGCGTTAAAAGGAATGAGGATAGAGCGTAGGTACTCTTTCATGATGAGCGGAATAGGATAAATCACGTCGATCGAAGCCAGATCATTAGACGTGCAACCGCTGTAATCACACGGAGGAGATCCTACAGTGAAAGGAAAATTGCATAAATATCCTGGTAGAAAATGGTTGAAGCACGAGTCGCTCTGGAACGAACCTGAACTCCGTTCCTACTTACCCGATACCGAGCTGTTCTCACCAGAAGCATTCATTCAAATGATCGAAAGACATTCTGTCGTTTTTCTCAAACCGGACCTGGGGATGAGGGGACAAGGCATTCTGAAAGTTTCGATGGAAGGGGACATTTGCATGATCCGGACGGCTTCCAACACCTATACTTACCGTACTCTGAAGTCGGCCGCCCTGAAACTGGAACAACTGATCGGAACCAAAAGATACATCGTACAGCAAGGCATCGACCTGATTCGGATCAAGGGACACCCGCTCGATTTCCGTGTGCTTCTGCATATTAAGCCAGACGGGGAGTGGAAGTTTTTCGGAATAATGGGGAAAGTCGCGGCAAAAAACCGATTCGTGACGAACCACAGCCGTGGGGGGAAGGCGATCCGGCTACATCAGGCGCTTTCGCAAACGTTTGGATTGACGAAGCAAGAAGGATCTGAGTGGGATACACGGATCAAGGAACTGTCGATCCAAATCTCCAACGCCATGAAGAAGCACTTTCCAAATATAACCGAGCTGGGCTTGGACGTTGCTATCGATACAGATCAACACATTTGGCTGCTGGAAGCGAATACTAGACCCCAATATCAATTGTTCAGGCATCATGCCGACCCGTATTTGTTTGATGAAATTGCCTCTTCGGTTCGGGTCATCAGACCTGCACAGATTACGAAGACGACATTCTAATCAGTTGCTCCCAGTTAGATGACAACCGGCCGTGATTGCGGCCGGTTTATTGTTTTGCAGTGGGGTTATTTTGATGGAGTTGCCGATTGATGGTAAAATAGATCAAAGATCAATGTACGAAGGGAATTGGACGACGATGGATACGAACCTGCAGAGGCAAATAGCAAGAGGAATTTGGGTTGTGCTGCTGATTGTCTCAGCTGCAGCTTTGTTATACTTCGTGACGCCGATGGTGTATCCTTTTCTCATCGGTTGGTTGATCGCTTACATATTGAACCCGTTTGTGAACATGCTGCAGAAGAAGGGAAGGATGCCGAGGTGGCTCGCGGTAACGATATCCTTGTTCGTCTTTCTTGGAGTGGCTGCAGCCATTGTCGGACTGCTCGTGACGAATATCGTCTATGAAGTCTCCGATTTATCTACATATATTCAAGATAATATCGATATATGGAAAGCCCAAATTGTTGATTTTGTAAATTCGGACATGCTGCAAGGCTTTATCGAGCAGTTGAACCGATTTTACAACGAGAATCCCAAATATCAGAGCACGATCAACGACAACCTGTCCTCGACCGGCATTAAGTTGGCTAACGCCAGTTCTGCGCTGATCGGTCTGGTGCTGAACGGGATTGTCGGGCTGCTGAAGTCGTTGCCGAACGTAGCTACTGTCATGATCATCGCCCTGTTAGCCGCCTTCTTCATCAGCAAAGACTGGTATCGTATCATCAGTCGTGTCGCCACCTGGTTTCCTGGAAAAGCGTTGCAAACGTGCCGCACGATCTGGACTGACTTGCAGAAAGCATTATTCGGCTACTTCCGCGCGCAGTTCATTCTCATCTCCATTACGGCAGCCTTCGTCATCATCGGACTGCTCGTCCTGGGAGTACCCTACGCGATCACGATAGGCTTGCTCATCGGACTAGTCGATCTGCTCCCTTACTTGGGCACTGGGGCGGCTATGGTCCCATGGATAATCATTGTATTCTTGCAAGGCAATGTGTACCTGGGTATCGGACTTAGCGTGCTGTATGGCATCATCCTGGTCGCCAGGCAGATTCTGGAGCCCAAAGTTCTCGCCACCAGCGTCGGATTGGATCCACTTGCCACACTCATCGCCTTGTTCATCGGCCTCCAGCTGTTCGGCTTCATCGGCCTTATTATCGGTCCAGTTACACTTGTGTTGCTCTCTGCCTTCCATAGAGCGAATGTGTTCCGCGATATATGGGGCTATATTAAGGGCGGTCGCAGCCGTGAAGCTTAACCTAGACCCTTGCAGCTCTCATCCAACAATGCGAACAGATCGGGCGCTTCCTTGTTGATACGTACCGGCTTCCACTGACGGTTTACCCACATGTGCTTCGTTCCGCCGCTAACAAGCAGCCCTCCGTCGGTCGTTCGAATCTGGGATTCGAACCGCACCATAATCGAACTGAATTCACTAATTCTCGTCCATATGACAATCTCATCGTCATACTTGGCGGGGGCGTGGAACTTGGACTCCAGCTCGATAACCGGCAGCAGCAACCCTCTCGCCTCCAACTCGATGTAAGGCAAACCCAGCTCGCGAATGAGCTCTGTGCGGCCGATTTCGAACCAATTCAAATAATTCGCGTGGTAGACGACTCCCATCTGGTCCGTTTCTTGATACCGTACACGCAGCTTGTG
>NZ_JBFUIX010000239.1:0-3798 GCF_056401635.1 Paenibacillus sp. P4_E11
GGGAAGTGTAAACCGGAATACGGTACCTATCGAAGCCGTTTGCAGCAGCTCGATTGTTCCCCCATTTACTTCAGCGAGTAGCCGGCAAATCGGCAATCCGAGACCTAGTCCTTGCTTTTTCTTGCGACGACTGTTTCCTCTGTAGTAGCGTTCGAAAATATATGGGACTTCATCGGGAGCGATCCCTTTGCCATTGTCAGAAATATCGATAGTGAGCATTGATTCAGTCGATCTTGCAGTAATCTTGATGAGTGTTGCCGCAGCTGCGACGCTGTTGCTTAGCAAGTTGAGAAAAACTTGCTTCAAATGCGATCGATCACAGGTACATACCAAATCGGAAGGTAGCACATCAAGTTCCACTTGAACGGATGCAGATGCTTGAATTGTATGGAACTGCTGAATAATCTCCTCTATTAACGGCTCAAGTAAGACCTGAGACTTTTCAGTGTGAATCACACCTGACTCCATTGAAGAAAAATTAAGCAGATCGTTCACCATCACATGCATCCGCTTTGCCTCATTTAACCCGATATTTATGAACTCATTGGCTTTGCTGCCTATAACAACGCCTTCCTGAATTGCTTGGAGCATACCGCGGATTGAGGTGACCGGCGTACGCAGCTCATGTGAAACTCCGGCGAGCAGATCGGTACGCATACGTTCAAGTTGGTTTAGCCGTCCAGTCATTTCGTGAAAAGATTGAACCAGCCCGCTAATTTCACCTTCCTTAATGAGGTTCGGATCAGGCAAATGCGGCTGATAATTGCCTGAAGAAATCTGTTTGGCAGCACGGGCCAGTTGAATGAGTGGTCTTGTGAGAGAGCGGGACAACACGAAAACGACAGCCCAGCCGCATAAGGAAATAAGTCCAAACGTTAGCACAATGAGACCGTATATTTGGGGCAATCGACCCCCGTTATATTGGGCGGTCATATATAGAGTTCCTGAAATTTGGTTGTTTTTATAGAAGGGCACACCAACACGCAGCCACTTTCCTGACTGTGTATCGACCTGCTCACGAATTTTTTCACCTGAGAGAACTTCGTTTTGTCGGGGCGGGGATTCGAGGTAAGCTCCTACTTCTGCGTATGCATTGCTTAAAAAATAAATCATCTCACCTGAAGTATTAAATATTTGAAATTGATAACCATCTGGAATTGAAGGGACGAGTTCTGAGGGGATCGAAGAAACCGGTTCTTGTAATGGGGAATTTTCTGACGTTGTGAGGGCTGTTGGCGTTTTTTCTAAAGGTTTTGAAGGTGAAGCTGGGACGGTAGGTTTTAACTGCAGGAGCTCATCTATTTTACTAAATGAATCGCTCATCATTGCAGACCTCGCCTCAAGTAGTTGAAACTGCTGCTCCTCCGTGCTCATTCGAATCCAGTACATGCCAAACAAACCGATGCCCGTAAGCATGATAAGAAGAATCATAACATAACGCCATGTCCAATATCGTACCAAGGAAACAGAGGCAGCTTGTGGTTGAGCTATCACATTGTTTGGAATAGACTTGCGCAGATGCTTAGTAAACACGTAAACTGTACCCCATTCCTCTAATCGTATCAATTTCACCCTCGTGTGCAGGCCATTGATGAAGACTTTTGCGTAGCCGTTTAATGGAGGTATCTACAGAACGATCACCACCTTCAAAGTCTATTCCCCACACCTCATTAAGTAAATGATCGCGTTCAAAGCATTGATTGGGATGCTCCACTAGAAATTGAAGCAGCTGATAATCGCGGGGAAGCAAAGAAATCTGCTCAGTTCCGACTGTAACCGTTCGAGTGCTCACGTAAATAACCAAGCTGCCGATCCGCACAATATCCGAAGCTGTCATGTAGACTGAGCGGCGGAGTACTGCTTGAATGCGGGCCATAACTTCCTGGGGATCGAATGGCTTGGCAATATAGTCGTCCGCTCCATGGTCAAACCCTTGGAGACGGTCTGGTACAGCGCCGCGTGCCGTAAGTATAATGACGGGACAGCTTCCCAGTTGCCTAATTTGGTGCAAAATTTCAATTCCGTTCTGATCATTCGGAAGCATAATATCTAACAATACGAGATCGGGTTTCCAACTGAGGAACTGCTCCATCACATCGCTTTCGCCCTCACCCGAATTCCACTTTACTTCATAATTGTCTTTTTCCAAATACGCTTGAAGTAAGCTTGCGATCGGCAGCTCATCTTCAATTAACAATACTCGCTTCAAGGAAATAACCCATCCTTTCATAACCATGCTTTACAGTATTATTCTAACCAATATCTATTCTTTCGAACAACAGAGCTGTCCCAGAAGCAATCCGGTGTGGAAGATTACTTTGGGGACAGCTCCAACTGCTCTCTATATGTTACTTATTGCTTTTTTCTGCTTGACTCGAATCTGTTAATTTTTCAACTTTCATATGCTTTCCTTCTTCCGTTCAGATCTGCCGTTCTATCTATTCTAACCTTTTTTTATATCTCTTGAACACCAGAGCTGTCACAGAATGGCTTCTTGGAGTGAAGGTACCATTTGAGACAGCTCTGGCGTTTTTTTTTAAAAGCTTTTAATTAMTTTTTGTTGCTTTCTGCTGCTGTGGAGTCAGTTACAGGAGTACCTTTCAAGAGCTTGCCTTCTTCTTCAAGTTGCGCGAGCAATTCTTTGACAGTAATGCCTTTTTCTTTGGCCAATTGTTCCAAGCTGATTGCTGCGGTGGATGTAGTGAACTTACCGTCAAGTTTAGCTACATCTGCTGCTGTGGAGTCAGTTACAGGAGTACCTTTCAAGAGCTTGCCTTCTTTTTCAAGTTGAGCGAGCAATTCTTTGACAGTAATGCCTTTTTCTTTGGCCAATTGTTCCAAGCTGATTGCTGCGGTGGAATCAGTGGGTTTAGTGGTAATCGATGAAGTTAGTGTGGCAACATCTGCTTTGATCTTAGAGCCGACGTTGTTATCACTTGCGGCATATGCAGATCCTCCTACAGCAGATATAGCGAGTACAAGTGCACCAATTGTTAGTTTTTTCTTCATATTAAATTCCTCCTAGAGTGGTTTGTGCTTCTGCCATAAGGTGTGCAGTTGCTACACTCTTAATATAGCTTCTGATTGTGTCGGGAATATGGCGGTGTCGATTGCCTTCCCGAATAACAAACAATACTTGCTTGTAATGCTCCGTTCATCCTCCGTTCATATTGCAACTATATACTCATAGTGCAACAAGAGAAAGGGAGGCACAGTAATGAATATGGCATGGAAAGAAATCAAGAAGAGTAAAGCGAAGTTTGTTATTTTAGGCTCAATCATTTTTTTAGTTAGTTTTTTAACCTTTATCATCTCGGGACTCGCCAATGGTTTATCACAAGATAATGCAGCTTTAATCAAGGATCTACCCGCTGGTCATTTCTATATGAATGAACAAGCCAATGAAACCTATAATCTTTCCAAAATTGATCCAAGTATACAAAAGAACATCTTACAGGAAAATAAGGATGCAGCTGCACTTTCCATTCAGATGGGATTTGTGAACGATGCGGAGGACAAGCAGCATGGAGTTGCTTTTGTGACTTCAACCGAATCTAAATTGTTCGAGAACGTGAATCCTGGAGRAATTGTCTTAGATCGTTCCTTAGAGAAAGATGGCATTCGAGTAGGAGATGTATTAACGAACAATCAGTTCAGTGGTAAATTTAAGGTCATCGGATTTACGGACCAGAAGAAATACAGCCATTCACCCGTTGCTTTTATCCATATGGATAACTATAAAGAAATTTACCGTGTGAATAAGATGCAATTGCTTTTCATTCCAGGGCAGGATCAACC
>NZ_JBFUIX010000240.1:0-3762 GCF_056401635.1 Paenibacillus sp. P4_E11
CTATGACGAATTGCAGCAAGACCATAAAAAACTGGAACTCGATAAAAAGCGGGCTCTCGGACGACTGCAAGAGTCCAGAGCGAAGGAGAAGGCACTTCAAGTAGCTTTCCACCTTGCTCAACGAAGCATGCAACGGAATGGTGTGACCAGGCTCCAGAACGAGATTACGGCCATCGAAAGCTCCATGGAGTTGAAGGAGCAGCAAGAGGCKGTCCAGCAATCGAGACTCAATTTGCTCAACCAATGGGGCATCGTATCCCTGCATTGGCAGCAAATGATGACAAAGTTCCAGCGCAAAATGRAAGAGTTGGCGGATGAGGAAAATTCACTGGGAACGGATAAAGAAAAGAAAGTCCGAGAATTAGGTGGCCTGGAAAATCTGCAGACCGATCTGACCAAGTTGATTCGCCAATACAACGAGGACTTGATCCACTTTACAGCCCAATATGGTACAGATGCGGCTTCGTCTCCTTCAGCAGCGTTAGGTCGAGTTCAGACAGCTTCCAAACTGCTGATTGATGAACTTCATACACTCGTCGAACTGCTGAAGAAGGCTGAAGAAATGAAGCTTAGCATCCATCTAGCGTATGCTGCCTTGGAAGAGAAGCTTCTCCATCAAGAAAGCAGTCGAGCTGTACTGCAAGTAACACTTGAGGAGCAACAGAGCAAGGAATCCCAATTGTGGTCGCAGCTTGTAGTCTTGTTAGGTATGTATGACGAACATACCCGCTTGGGGACAGCCGGATTGTTCGAAGAAGTAGGAGATATTCAGGCTCGATTTCTTCGAGCGATCGATGATCATACCCATCAAGTGAAGCGGGTTAGGCGAGAGTATTACAGCCAGTTGGTCGATGTGGAGCTACAACACCATTCGTATTGGCTGCCTAATGCCGATGTTAGTGTTGCTAGAGATGTTCTTGAATCGAATCAGATTACTTGTATGCTGGGTAGCTCATACTTGAACGACCTGTCACAAACCGAACGACATGAGGAGTTGGAACGGCACCCGCTTCTGCCGTATAGCTTGATTGTGACCAAGCGTGAGTCCTATAAAATAACGCCAGATCTGCTGAAGGGAGTTCTATTGAAGTCAGCGGTTCCCATCTTCATTCGGGAAGAGATGGCAGAGGTACAGCAAGTGGCATTCAGGCTGCTATCCAATCTAGGTCCACAGATGGTGCTCGATCCCGGTATGTTCCAGCAATGGAGGGACGGGATTCAAGCCCAATCGAAGCGACTGGAGGAAGAGCTGCACGATTCGGAAGCGTACTTAGCCAAGCTGAAGAGTGCGCAGCAAGAATACGAGCGATTGCTCCGAGGTGAAACGAGTCGATCGCTGCATCGTAAGCTGGCACAATTAATGGAACAGATGAATGAGAGTAAGGAACAGCAGGCGAATCTGCGTGAGCAGAAGCAACACAATCACGATGCTCTTCAGCAATATGCTCACCAGATTGCAACTGCTGAAGCCACGAAGCAGGAGCTAGAGAGCCGATCTGTGGCCTTGCAACAATGGCTCGATCGGACGAAGTTGAATCAGACCCATCTCTTGGACAAACGTAATCTTATCGACCGGATCACCCAGCTTGAGAAGGACTTACAGGAGATCGTACAAAGCATCAATCATTCCAAGCTGAAGTTGACGGTCATCGTACAATCCCGGGACAAGTGGCTGGGGAAGACCAAGCATACGATATTCCCGCGACTGCAGGCTTGTATCCCGGATATTACGTTTCCAATGCATGAGGAGACCAAGTCGGATACGGAAAGCCCTTCCATTGGAACAGAGGAACAAGATCTATTAGTGCAATTGTTAGTGCAATATGAAGGTATGCAACAAACATTGACGCAGAATGAACTTGAAATTCGAACCAGAACTRCACAGATTGCAAGTGCAAGAGAACGGATGGAAGAGATCGAGTTGGCTCTGGATGCCATTGAGAAGGATTGGAAGCAATCCGATGAGCCCGTTGAATCCGTCGCTATGATTGGCGCTGCCCAATTGAATCAGCGTGCTGAGACCGCCAATCTGGATGAGGACCACCAATTGATTCATGATGCTTATATTCKATGTGATGAACGTGCTGGACAACTGCTGGAGGAACTGAACCGGAAGGAACGGGAGATAAAGGAGAAGCATGCTGGCCGATCTGTGGAACTCTGGACAGGTTCACCCTCACTCCAACAACTGGAAGACGATATTGTGGAACGAAGCGAGGAGAACAAGCGCACGATCCAAACATGCAGAGTCTTGTTGAATGGAGTTGCAGAACGGATTCAAACGTATTCGAACCAGCATAAGATTATCGCAGCCTTTGTTGATGGTACAGTCGACAGTCAAGATGTACCGGAAGAGATGAGACAATCGCTCTGGAGCAACTGTGAGGCCTTGGTTGGACAGTGGATTCGAACGATGAAGCAATGTCGCGAACAACGTGAGGAGCTTTCCCGCAAAGTTAAAAGTGAGAAAACGGCTCTGAGTGTGAAGATTACCAAGAGCGGCTGGAATGCCGAGTTGGAGGCGAAAATCCAGGAGCGGTTAAACTCGATTCATTGGGATGACTTCGTACTTGCCGACCAAGTATTGGATTCACTCATGCGCAGTTCGCAGGATCAGATCGAGGGCATTAAGTCGGATAAGGACGGGATGGAGCTCGCGCGGCAGCTGTGGGTCGGCCGTGCCTCGAAACGGGTCATTCAAGTGGTTGAAGTATTGAAACGAATGGAACGAAAGATGATCATTCATAATGAGAATGAGTATGCCTTTCCGCTTGTTAAGTTCAACTACAAAAACATTAACGTTCCCAAGTCGACCGAGGATGTTGAGCCACTGATCACGGAGTATTTCAATCGTTGTATTCAAGGGCTGCTCCAAAAGCATGCAAAAATTGAAGATGTTCCGCCAAGTGTCATGAAAGAGATGATTAATGATGGACGTATGGTGTATGTAGCCATGCAGAATCGATTCCCAACACTGCAAGTGTACAAGCCCGTTACGGAAAATTACTTTCTATACACCCGTCCAGAGGATTATCATTACTCCGATTGGGAAGTAATCAATCGCGGGTCGCTGGATGAAGCTGTGGGTAGTGGAGGCCAGCGGCAATCGGTCCAGCTGCTCGTGGCGATGATGATCATGACTCACAAGCGGGTGAATCGGGAGAATAAGGGCTGGACCGTCTTCTGCTATGATAATCCATTCGGAGAGATGGTCTCCAATAACGTGCTCGATCCCGTCTTCGAAATTTCTAAGGCGCTGCGCTTTCAATGGTTGATCGTCACGCCTCCTGAACTAGTAAAAAATGATGTAAGTGTTCGGTTTGGTGTGTATTGGCAGCTTTATTTTGCCGGAGGGAAGGGGGATATGATCCAGTCCACCTTGGTCAAAGGCGGAAGGAAGATTGTACCCGCTACTCTGTTCTAACGTATATCCACAACCAACCTCTGGAGTTATTACTTCAGAGGTTTTTCTTTATTAGAAGTGGGCATCTTAATTCCGTGGGCGTAACCATCACATTACGACAACAATAACGGAATGAGGGTGATCGTACAATGAAAAAGATTATTGCCATAACTGCAGCACTGCTATTGGGTATTGTGATTATGGTCAACTACAACAAATCGCATAAAGAAGCATCTCCTGCACCCGCACCAACACCTGCTGTCACTCCTGCTGCCACTCCTGGTGTAGTGAATCAAACCTCATCGACGACCTTGCCACCTATAGATGGTTCGATCTCGATGACTCAAACACCGTTATAT
>NZ_JBFUIX010000241.1:0-3754 GCF_056401635.1 Paenibacillus sp. P4_E11
TTTCAGGTAAGGGATTATAGCCATTTTGCCGGTTGGCGATGTTTTCGCCAAAGCATCCGTTACAGTTGCCGCATTAGCCCAGTTCATTTTGAACATAGCTGCTTTACCGCTTGTGAAGTTCTCAGTCAGCTTGTTCGCTTGGTTGATCGACCATTCAGCGTCAATCAGCCCTTCAGTGTACAGTTTCTTCATATAAGTCAAGTATTCTTTGGTTGCTGGATCTTCTACCAAGTGAACAACCTTATCACCAGATACTTTCCACGGGGAAATAATCGTTCTCATTCCGAAAGTGGTTCCGATTTCCTGCACAATTGGATCTTTACCGCCTGTCAGAGGAATGACTTTCTTCTTCTCCTTGAACGTCTTCAGCATGTTGTACAACTCGTCCAGGTTCGTTGGCATTTTCAGACCAAGCTCATCCATCCAGTCTTGTCTTACAACGAATGCGGAGTTGACCGCTACGCCAGATGCACTTGCTTCCGGAATCGCATAGGTTTTCCCGCCCAGCTTAACACCGTCCCAAGAAGTTTGGCTGATGACTTGCTTCATGTTCTTCCCGTATTTCGCGATTAGATCGTCCAACGGCTCCAAGGCGCCGGAAGCACTCAGCTTAGCGAATTGGTTCGGGCTTAACTTCATGAAGTCGTACGGTTCCTTACTTGACATGAGTAAGTTCAATTTCTCATCGGCGTTCTCAACGGGCAGCATGTCATACTTCACATCATAACCGGTTTTCTCTTTGATGAATTGTCCCACCGGATCGGTATTCGGATCGAATTGTGCGTATTGGTTCAGCTCGCGAAGCTGTGGCTTCGGTTTGTTCGCATCAGCAGTCGGTGCTGCCGAAGGTGCCGGTGTGCCGCCTGTAGTTTTCTTGTCGCCGCCTCCGCACGCTGCTACCGATACGGCCAGTGTAGCGATGGATGCCATAGCTAATGTCTTTTTTAACATGAATGAAGAACCTCCCTTTAGATGTTGGTGTTTCTCGGTTGTTAGCTTGCTTCCATTCACAGTACGAACTTCTGTTCCACGCATCACCACCTTAATAGAGTATCGAATCTACTCTTTAACCGAGCCTACAAGTGCACCTTTGACAAAATACTTTTGCAAGAACGGATATACAATCAGAATCGGCAGCGTTCCTAGCATGATCGAAGCAGCTTGAATCGATTGTGGCGATACGTTCAAGGCGGCGTCAATGTTATCCCTCAGGAACACATCGCTGGACGAGACGAATAGCTCTTTCAAGTAAAGCTGCATCGGCTTCAGTTCCGGAGTGTTAATATACACAAGGGCGTTGAAGTAATCGTTCCAGAATGCCACCGCGTAGAACAATGCGATGGTAGCGAGCACAGGCAAGGAGAGCGGCAACGTGATACGGAACAAGATCGTCAGGTTGCTAGCGCCGTCCATCTTGGCCGACTCTTCCAAGCTATCTGGCAAGCTCTCGAAAAAGTTTTTGATAATCAACATGTTGTACACACTGATTAGCGCTGGCAGGAATAGAACCGGTAATGTATTCAGCAAATTCAAGTTTTGCATAAGCAGATAAGTCGGGATCAGCCCGCCGCTGAACAACATGGTGAAAATATACATCAGGATGAAGAATGTGCGACCACGCAATCTCGTTTTGGAAAGCGGATAAGCAGCCAGTGTTGTCATGAACAAGGCAAGCACCGTCCCGACCACAGCTACAATGACCGACACTTTAATGGAATTCAGGAATAACGAATTCGTGATCACGAATTTGTATGTGCCGAATTGCAAATCAACCGGGAGCACATTAACTTGTCCGGATATAACAGCCGCCTCACTGCTCATCGATTTGGCGATCAAGTTAAGGAAAGGAAATATGGTCGTCATCGCCATCAGCGTGAAGAACACATAATTGAATATTGTAAAAAGTCTTTCGGACAACGAAGTGCGAATCTTGTTCGAACTCCGCTTGCTACCGACTGCGGTATGCTTCATGGTTGTATTCATAGCGGCTCCCCCGTMCTATATATTCTCTAAGAAGTTCCGACACCGCGTTTACCATATTCCTCTGCGCAGGAATTTCCGGCTCATAGCGTTACCCGATACGATCAGGACGAAAGCGATAACGGATTCGAACAACCCTACTGCAGTTGAGAAGCTATAATCTTGTTGGCCCAACCCGATACGGTATACAAACGTGCCAATGACATCGGCGACTTTGTACACACCAGGGTTGTACATGACGAGAATTTGCTCCGTTCCTGCTTCCAACACCGATCCTAACCGCAGAATGAACATAAGCAAGATAACAGGAATCATACCAGGAAGTGTAATGTACAACGTTTGCTTCCATCTGCCAGCTCCATCAATCTTGGCCGCTTCGTACAACTGAGGATCGATGCTCGTTAAGGCAGCCAGGTATAYGATTGTGCTCCAGCCAATCTCCTTCCACCCCGCGGATGTAACGAGGACGGTACGGAATACGCTGTTGTCCAACATGAATGGTATCGGTTGTCCGCCAAGTGCGACTACGATCTTATTCACGATACCTCCGTTAACCGACAGCAGGTCAATGAACAAGCCGCTCACGATAACCCAGGACAAGAAGTGCGGCAAGTAAATGATCGTCTGAATCCACCGCTTGAATATCATGTTCTTCAATTCATTCATCAGAATCGCTACGATAATCGGCAACGGAAACAAGAAGACGATCTTCATAAACGAAATGATTAGCGTGTTCTTGAAGACGTCCATGAACGCCTCCGAATGAAACAGCTTCTCGAAATTTTTCAGCCCTACCCAAGGACTCGCTGCCATCCCATCGAAGATGTTGAAATCTTTGAAAGCAATCAATAGACCGTACATTGGCGTGTATTTGAATAAGATCAAAAACGCAATGCCGGGTAGAAGCGCCAAGTATAAATCCCAATCTTTGCGAATATCCAGCCACAACTGCCTCATTGGAGAACGACCGACTGCTGCTACCGGACGGGAACCATCTGGCTTCATAAAAACTCTCCTCCTCATCTGTAATTTCACCTGATCCGATTGCTATGGCGTGGAAGCACTGTCTTCGTACCGGAAGGAGACTCAATGTACCAAGTGTAGCAAATGAATGCGCCTTTTGTACCGGACGTTGATGACTAGTTTTGGTACTTTGAGTACCTGTTCAGGTTGTAGCATCCAAACAAAAAAGGCTGCCTCTGGCAGCCCCGAACATTCCTTATTCCAACTCGAACTTCCCAATATCGAATAGTCTCTTCTGCTCGTCTGACAGTCCTGCTATCTTATTCTTACCCGCTTGATCCAGCAGCTTAATACCTGCTTTCTTCTGTACGTACTCCTGCATGCGCTTCATCTCAGCTTCGTTTAGATGAGTCAATTGTTGATCCTTGTTCAACTGGCCGAGCATCATGCCGATCACTTCGCCGGCCAGAGCGGTTTGGGGCTGGATGCGGGCGCTGCCATAGGCGACAGCGGAGGCTCCGACATTTTTGCCAGCCAAGATGACGTTGGAATAACCTTTGGGAATGAAGGACCGCAGCGGCATGCCGTACTTGTCGGGAACACCCTTTCGCGATCCCCAAGGGTAGCTTATCGTACCTTGGAGGTCTAGGGCATACCCCGCAATGCTGACGTTATCCCAGAATGATGTGCCGCTCATCAGATCTGTCGCCTGCAGCACATACTCCGTCTCGTAGCGATCATAATCACGTATGTACAAATAGTCGGGATACCCATATATCTCTGCCTTGTCCCAACCAGGCAGTTCCTTTCG
>NZ_JBFUIX010000242.1:0-3752 GCF_056401635.1 Paenibacillus sp. P4_E11
TATTGCTTCGCTCTTTGCAGGACAGCCTGTTGCAGAAGTGGCCTGGCTTCTGTATGGAACAATTGATCACTTGACCAAGCAATCACTCGATTGTAATAAGCTAACCCTTCCAACCCGAAATACGCCAATTGCTCATCCGTCTTCGCTTGTTCCAATCCGATCCCCTTCAGCAACCGAATCAGCAAGGGCTCCGCATGATCCTCGATTTCCCGAATAGATCTGTCCTTTCGAAGCTCCTCAGATATGCCGCTGAGTACATTTCGAAACTCTTCCCGCATAACAGGCTTCAATAAATACCCTTTTACCCCGTAGCGAATCGCATCTTGCGCAAATTTAAAATCATCATAGGCACTTAATAGAATCGTCTTCATATGCGGATACTGTTCATGAATCCGTCTGGTCAGCTCCAGTCCATTCATAACCGGCATCATGATGTCGACCACTGCAACATCGGGAGGGTTGCTCTTTATCTTCTCCCATGCTTCCGCGCCATCTTTTGCAAAGTCGATCAGACTAAAGCCTAGTTCCTTCCATGGGAAGGAGACAGCCAACCTTTCACGCATATGCTCCTCGTCATCGACTACCATAACTTTGAACATGTCATGCCTCCCTCGCCTCTGGCTACTGTATGAAAGAACGGCAAAAGCGCCCCATGTGGTAGAAGGATTTCCCCCTGTTGCCGGGCGCTCTTATTCTAGCAATGTTAACGCTTACATTGAGTTGATGTGTAGTCCCTTTACTATTTATCCTTTATTATAGATAGGTGATTCTCTGAAACTGACAGTATCGATAGGGATTCTAATACAATCGTTAGATTCCCTGTTCGGTTTCCGGCTAGCTAACCCCATTATACAGGCTATCGAATAACTGTGGATAGATGCTAAGACAGCCGTTCCAAGTGAAAAAGGACCCTTAGTCATCCCCACAAAGTGAAGCTAAGCTCTGTAGTATTTCCGAGTACTTTGTGGGGGCCCCGAATTTCAAACATCTTGTTTGAACCTCCCTTGATAGTATAAAGGATTCAGCGGTGGGAGGTTCAAGCCAAAACTCGCCAGGTCCTCTTTTTCACTCTCCACTCCTCCATGTCCACAGTTAATCGTCATCCTCTTATAGCACCCTAATCCTGGACATCGCAAAGAGTCGCTATGCTGCCAAAAGCACACAAAAACCGTCCGGTTCCGGACGGTTTTTGTGTTGGCTGCTTAGACCTACTTCCCTCGGCCTGACTCCGCGTAGTAATGGCTCTTGATGAATTTCTCAATCGCTTCGGCTCTTGTCTCCACACCGAGCTTCTCATAGATGCGGCGCTGGTAATTATCAACCGATCGTTTGCTCGTATGAATGCGATCACCGATTTGTTCCAGCGTGGCCCCTTTAATAATCATCGACATGATCGTGACCTCATCCTCGTTCAGTAAGGGATCGTGATACACGTCGGTCGTCGTCAGCTTGATCTTATGTAGCGCCCCTCTCGGGATGACGATGTGATTCTCCAGAATGCAACCAATCATATTCTTGATGGCAGCGCGGGTCGTACCTTTGGAGATAATCGCGCTAACCTGCAGCTCCAGGAAATTATTAATCATGTCCGAGACATCGACACCGGTGAATATAACAATGTGAATGTCCGGGAATTTGAACTTGATCTGCTTCGCAATGTCGGTGCCTACCAGATCTGGAAGCTGATAGTCCAAGAAGACCATATCCGGTTGGTGGGCGTCTACGGATTCGAGGCAGCTTTTGCCATTATACGCAATATCGATAACTTGGACACCCTCGATTTGTTCCAGCACTTGCTTGGTTGCTTCAGCCATCAAGGGATGATCATCAACAACGAGAACTCTGATGTCTTTGCTCATGCCGATTGACCTTCTTTCCATGGAAAAGTCGCCTTGAATTTGTAGCCATTACCTCGACTCGTTACCAATTCGTAGATGCCATTCAAGAATAGAACGCGGTTCTTCATCTGTGCGATCCCAATTCCTGACGATCCGATCTCCAGCTCGGGTGGTGACTGACCTTCCTCATACCCCACCCCGTCATCTTCGTACTCAAAATAAATGTGAGTTGGCGTCGCCCGAAGCAGAATGCGGATTTGCGTCGCCTGAGAATGCTTCTTGGCATTATTTATCAGCTCTTGAACAATACGGAACAGGTGCCTTTTCGTTTCCAAATCCGCACTCTCGATCTGCGCCCCCTGGATCGGATAGAATTGGATGTTAAACGGACTGACCACTTTCTCGAAGCGAACCAGCTTCTCTATCGTCGGGACCAGGCCGATCTCCTTCAGCAAATACGGATGTAGTTCGAAGCAACTCTGCCTCAGGTTCGAGTTGATAATATCGATATAATCAATCAAGCCATGAATGTGCGCTAAGTCTCCTTCTGTGAACGAATACTTCTCTAGCAAAGTCTGGAAACGGTCTTTCAGGAAGAACAAATCCTGCATAGTTGTGTCATGAAGGTCCGTAGCGATCCGCACACGCTCCTTCTCCTGCAGCTCAAACATCAGTTTGCGGAACCATACGAAGTCGCTAGCCGTGTGCTCATCCGGGATTTGCGCCGCCCACTGCTGTAATTGTTGGGTCAACTTACGCACCAGGTGGATATTTTCCAGACATACGGATAAGTAAGTTACGATCAGGTTCAACCATTGCGTCTCTTCCATACCAAGCCGCGTGTTTGTCTTCTTCTGCGTCATAATCAAGTAACCAGTAAACTCTTCATGTCGAGTAATCTCGAAGATCGAATAAGAGTTACTCTCACCTACTCCGTCTTCATTTCCTTCTCGTTCGCTATCTCCCTCACCCTCATCGTCTTCTTTTGCTTGTATAGTCCGCCTTACTTCCCTCTCATCTATGCTCCCTTCACTTATGATCTCTACGGAATTCTTATATTTGAATACAATCGCACCGCCAAATACTTGAAGGGAATTCACAATATCCACAAGGAAGATATCTCTCAACTGCATAAGGCTTGAGATGGACCCCAAGTCGCCCGCAATCTTCCTAAGCGCCTTCTGTAATTGATGCTTGCGTGGGAACATCGTCGGCTCCAGCTTGACGGTGAAGTACTCCAATGAGTATAGGATGTATGAGAATATTAGGAGGAACAGAATGAACTCGATCGTCATCTTTATTGGTGTTAGTTCGCCCGGAGCTAGCATCTTCGTTATTGCCACCATGACAGCACTAGGAATGAACGCAATTGTTATAGTGAACAAAATTCTTCGGATTATGATATCGATATCGTACAGCTGCTTAGTCATGATCAAGTAGGCGAATGAAAGCGGGAAAAACAAAACAAACCATCCAGAATAAAATGGGTCGATCCATGATACTCGGAAGAGAACAATTGGAATAAAAGAAAAACACACAAGCGGTGCAAACGATATTATTAAAGATATCCAAATCGTTCTAATAATAATTGACGCAAAAGACTTTTCTTCCCGGTATCTTAAAAACAAAATAAATAAAAGCAAGAAATTTAGAATCAATCCGCATATGAAAGACAAAATTATAGTAGTAGATAGAAAAAAGTTCATTTGATAATTAAAAGGGAAATCTGTGTAGTACAGTAACGTTGCCAAAAAAAAGAATGTGATCACAGAGTATAAAAATTTAATAATCTTAACTGGTAAGTGTATATTACCTTTTTCCTTGAAAAAGATTACAAGGAAATGTAGGAAAATAACAGGCAACGTCATCACGAAAATTCCAATTAGTTGTTTACCTAGAGTATCTCCTCTTATA
>NZ_JBFUIX010000243.1:0-3687 GCF_056401635.1 Paenibacillus sp. P4_E11
TTGTTGTACAGGTCGACAATCCAGAATAGCCCCTTGCCTGTCCCGCGTCCGAACGGTAAGATCATGATCAAGAAAGTGATTAACCCTCCGACCACGCTCCAGGCAAGCGTCCTCCAATTACGATTACGGTACATCGCGAATAAGAGCACCGGGGTAAAGATCAGTCCTTGAGGCTTGATCAAGACGGTCATAACAAATGCTATGACAGCGTATGGTATTCGGCCTTGCACCGCTAAGAGCACGAAGAGTGCCACGAACAACGTGAAAACAGAGTCCACTTGCCCCCAAGCCRATGAATTGACAATGATCGCGGGATTGAATGCATAAGCGGCCGCAAGACCCGCCGCCACCGCCAGTCGCCAATGCTTGGCTGCAGCTATATATATTAGAAGCGATGCAAGCAGATCCGCTATAATCGCCGGTGTTTTCACCAACAACAGAAACGCCTTGCCATCGAAATCCAGATCGAACCATAGTCTGAGCTTCCCAATAACGTATAGTACCAGAATATATCCTGGTGGATAATCGGCGAATATTTCACCCGAGTAGAAATGGCCTAATCCTTTGGTCGCCGCATAGTTGGCCCATGCCTTGAACGTAATCATATCTGTCGGATGGCCTACCATCGCGACCGCCAATCCGATTCTAACGAGCAGAGCTGTAAGCATTATGATCCATACTACAATTGGAACGCGCCACAAACGAATCTTCATTCTTAACCTAACCTCCAAAGCTGTTTTCATAATTGCTTCAGTTAACCTAGAATATCCTCTATAATTAGTTCTTGAAACGTACGGCACTTTCCTCTATTCCACCCAATTCACGGCGCGGCTAACAGCTTTTATATATTTACAAGACAGAAGCAGGGGCATATAATGGCATGGACTACTTTGTACTTATTACACCTAGAAGTTCATTTGCCTTGAAAGGAAGTTAGATAAAATGGGAAAACTAAGCGTGTTCAAACGCGCTTCCAGATTTCAAGTGATCCCCGTCATGATCGTTCCCGTCGTGATTGGTTCTGTTGGGGCATATGCCTGGAGCGGACAGTTTCATTGGCTACTCTTTATCATAACATTAGTCGGAGCAGGCGCGGCTCATTTGTTCTCCAATATGATTAACGACTTATGGGATTTCCGCAGCGGAGTAGATATTGCTGCGCGGGAAACCGCGACTACCATTTCTACCAACTCAGGATTCCTCGCCAGCGGCGCCATTACGGAGCGAAAGTTCGCGACTATGACCTGGGGGTTGTTCGTACTAGCTGTTCTATCAGGTATTCTACTCACCGTGCTTAGCGGAATGCAAGTGCTGATCTTCGCGGCAATTGGCGCATTAATCGCCTACTTCTATGTAGCACCACCAATCCGGTTCGGTTATCGCGGCAAAGGATATAGCGAAATCGCGATTCTGATCGCGTTCGGTGTACTTCCTGTAATGGGGAGTTATTATGTTCAGACGTCGCAGTTCGACACTCGTTCCTTTCTTGCTTCCTTACCCATCGGCTTACTGACGACTCTTATATTGTATAACCATCATTTCCTGCATTGGCAGTCGGACAAGGCTTCCGGCAAAAAAACACTGGTCGTCGTCTGGGGCGAGCAAAAAGCAATTCTATTCTCGAAGATCCTGCTCATTCTGGCTTACTTATCGCTCATTGTAGCCGTTCTGTTTCATGCACTTCCTTATTATGCGTTAGTTGGACTAATCACAATCGTACCTTTTCTGAACGTATATCGATCCTTACAAGCCAAGAACAGTTCACAAGCTTACTTGCCGCTGATGGGCACTTCTTTGAAGGCCGCCATTCGTTGTGGAGCGATTATGATCATCGCCTTGCTTGTAGATGGACTGCTCTAAGACAAACGAATCAACGAAGGAGAATTGACCCCTATGGAGACAACTAAGATACTCGGAGACTTTGATACTATCCTATCTGAAGGCCAAGTGTGGAACATCGGCGGTTTCCCTTTGCAGGACGGCTCATTCTGGCAATACAGAGAACCGAATGCAGTCGTCATCGTACGCAACGGCATCTTGTACGTCCGGGCTCCACTTAGCCGCAAGCACGATCACGTGCAAATATTGGACAACGCCAAACATATGTACTTCTCCGCTCAACCAGTAGAAATTCCGGAGTCCGGGGAAATAAGCTTCGAATTGCAAATCCGGGCGCGAAGCACGAATACTGCACCTAACGATCTGTACGATGGGTACGTTTCGTTGAATCTGCTGGATTTCTCAACGGGTGCAGCGCTCGATTTCTTCGCGGGCAACGACACATATGCAAGTGTGTATGCGATCCTTCCATTCCCTGGCGTTGAAGTACCGGAGACGGACAAGACACGATACTTTTGCATTTTCAAGGAAAGCCAGGAGTTCGAAGCGCGAGAATTCAACACCTACAAGATTACGTACAACCGCGGTACGGACGAAGTCATATTCGCAGTGAATGGACAAGTCGTAAGACGTGAACAAGGTGTACCGGTCAAGTTCAATCGGTTCACCGTAGCGCTCGGGATTATGACGGAGAAAGACTTGACGCCTCAAGGCAGCGTATCCGTTCGTAATCAGACCGTAATTGGAGAATGGTCACCTATCACGATTACGGTGAAGGAGTAAAACTTAGTATCGTTACGAAGTACGACGACATCCTGGCGTATCCCGCTGGGATGTTTTTTTGTATACGACTGGAACAAAATGGATGCAACGTACGTCTAATTGAGTGTTGATTATAATAGAAATTAAAGATACTGCGGGGGTTGACGATGTTCAAGAATTCAATCCGTTCCATGCTGCTGCTGGTTACTTGTATTTGGCTCTTATCGGCCTGTGAAGACACTGCGCGTCCGCCAGACTCCACGGTCACATCGACTCCTGGCTACTCTTCTGCTGCAATTACTTCCGTCAAGCCTTCCCCACTGAATAGCCCGTCACTTTCACCTATGTCAACAACGCCCACACCTATCATCAAGTCTGTTGTAGACAGCATCGTCCACGCAGGAGTAGACACCGTCCGTATTTTTGAGCGATCCGTACAAGACTATCGTGGCGAGCAGCCTATATTTTACACCGAGTCGAATGTAAGTGTGATGGTGATTCCGAAAACGAAAGTGCCCATCACTCCAGAGGACTTGTCGCAGCTGCCCGATCGAGTGAAGATCACGTCCAAATCCACCAAAACGGATATCCGCTTCAAGGTAGACCCGATTAAACCCGGAGATTCTAATGTAATCCCACTCATGCTTCACTTGCAAGAAGCCCCTCAAGAAGATGTGCTAATCCGCTTCGTCGCCCTGGACGGGAAGCAAGAACATACCATTACACTTCGTTATAAGGTACCGTTCCGATACTCGGTTACTTCAGATGACGACCCGGGAATTGCCGAATACATCGCCAACTTGGATAAAGGCTTCTATATCGTTCGCCACTTGGAACTAGGGAAGCCATACTCGTATGTATTCGAATTCACCCAAGATGTGGATCGGGATAGTGTGACACGAAGGTTGGCAACTTCAATAGGTGCCCCCACGTTCAGCAGTGTACGACTCGAATGGGTCAATAACCGGCGACTAAATGTGATCATAGTCAAACAGACAGATCCCAACTCCCCTTCCATCAACATAAATCTGAACGGGATACGTGACCTCGATGGCTATATGCTGTCCGATCAGCGCCAACTCAGCT
>NZ_JBFUIX010000244.1:0-3656 GCF_056401635.1 Paenibacillus sp. P4_E11
GCATTGCCCAAGCCAAGCTTGAGATCCTGCATGGTTTGAAAGTGAACGGCTTGTTCGTTTATCACGGCGACAGCTCCCGTCTGGTCCAACAGCTGAACGAGAATTTCTCCGGTAACACAACCACATCGTTTGGTGAAGCGACCATCAATCCTTGGCACCCTACATCGTTCTCCCTGAATGAAGCTGGAATTTCATTTACGATCTCCGATCCTTGGAGTCCCGGTCTGCATCTTCCGATGCTGGGCAAACATCAATTGATCAATGCACTGTCGGCTATCGCGGTTGCCCGTCATTTCGGAATATCTTATGCATACATTCAGCAAGGCTTGCAGCAAGTGGAAGCGACCGGCATGCGTAATGAACTTGTTCGAACAGGCGAGTTGACCATTATTAATGATACGTACAAATCCAACCCGACCAGTCTGCGAGCAGCGCTTGACTCTTTGTACGAGCTAACAGGCTACAATCAGAAGATTGCTGTACTTGGCGATATGGTAGAGCTGGGGGACGAGGCTGCCGCATTCCATACCGAGCTTGGTGCTGAGTTGGATGCCGACCGTATCGACTTGCTCATTACACTGGGGCCCATGGCGAACCTGATGGCTCAATCCGCCAGCTTGCACTGGCCAGCTGATCGGGTCATCGCTTGTTTCGATCAACAGGAAGTCATAACCCAGTTAGGACAAGTGATCCAATCTAAGTGCCTGATACTTGTAAAAGGATCCCGTTCGCTTCAGATGGAAAAAATAGTCGAGGCGTTATGCGATCAGGTGAGCCTATGTTGACGATTGACCAAACTAGCTCGTTAACTTGGGCAGGGATCGATTTGAACGCGATTGAACAGAACATCTCCACGATTCGGAAACGACTACCCATCGGTTGCAAATTCATGGCGGTTGTTAAGGCGGATGGTTATGGTCATGGTGGGGTGAAGGTTGCCAAGGCCGCCGTGCAAGCAGGAGCAGACGAGCTTGCAGTTAGCAATCTCGAGGAAGCGGTACGACTGCGCAAGCATGGAATATCCGCTCCGATCTTGGTGTTGACTCCGCCAATGCCTGCACATGTCGACACAGCGGTCCGCTATGACATTGCACTTCCTGTTCATCACGCCTCATGGTTGGTGGAGATGCGTCGATACAAACGTGCTATGCAACCGCTACGCGTACATTTGAAGATGGATACCGGGATGGGGCGAACTGGTATCCATCAGCATGCCGAATTTGAAGCAATAGTTCCGTTGCTGGCTGCCGAAGATATCTTGGTCGAAGGCGTTTACACCCATTTTGCAACGGCCAATGCGATGGATAGTACGTATTATGAGCAGCAATGGCAGAGATTCATGGAGATGCGGAAGTGGCTCCGGCAGTCTGGCTGGCATGGCGTTCCGGCGCATTGCGCCAATAGCGCTGCAGCCATACGTTATCCGGAGCGGAGCCTGGATATGGTTCGTGTAGGCGCTGCATTGTACGGCATCGATACACGGGATCGTAACGTTAGGGCACTAACGTCACTCAAGCTGAGGTCTGCTTTATCCTTGCACTCCAGTGTGATCCAAGTGAAACGAGTTGAGAAGGGCGAGACCTTGGGTTACGACCAATCCTATACTGCTGTGGGGGGTGAATGGATCGCGACTGTGCCGGTAGGGTACGCGGATGGGCTGAGTATAGATTTTCGCGGGTTTCAAGTATTGGTTGAGGGAATGCGGGTTCCGATTGTTGGCAACATATGCATGGATCAATTCATGATTCGATTGCCACATTATGTTCCTGTCGGCACGCAAGTGACCTGGATCGGGTATCARCGGGAACAATCCATCTCTCTGGAAGAAGCGGCTGACTATATCGGCACGATCCCCCAGCAAATTGCAACTTCGCTCTCCGACCGGATCAAGCGAGTATATTCGTAACTGTTGTGTATGGCTTTGTTGTCGGGTCATAATAGCGGTATAATCATAAGGAGTAGGATCGATTCCATTGATCCTGCTCATTTTTCTGAAGAAATGAAAGGTTGTGCACGTATGAAACCAATCGAGAAGTCACGGTTAACTGCTGAGTTAGCACGATATAAGGGGACAACAGCCTATGTACATCTCGAGGTGAATCCAGGCGCATTTATGCGGAACGTACCGATTGTGATTGCTGACACGTTCGGGGCTGGGGAGGGCCCGTATCGAGTTGCCCTGCGGACAATGGAGGGTGGCTGGATTCGTGCCGAAGGGTTGACCGACATGGATGYGAGCCGAGACGGGCAATTGCTGTTGGCAGGTCACGACTCCGCAGGAAGGATTACTACAGCGCTGCAATTGAGCTTGACGCCATTTGACTTCGATAGGGAGGCGAGCACGGAATGAGAGGCACAACTTGGCTGGTTGTAGTTGCCCATCCGGATGATGAGACATTCATCTGCGGAGGGATTCTCGCGAAGTATGCTAAACAAGGCGTGGACATCCATCTGGTGTGCGCAACGAAAGGCGAGATGGGCAGACGCGTAGGCAATCCGCCATATGTGAACCGGGAGTCGATGCCCCGCTTGCGGGAGCGTGAGCTAGAGCAAGCTTGCCGGCATCTGGGTATTCGTCAGCCCCGATATCTGAACATTATGGACAAAACCGTGGAGTTCGAACCGACTGCACAATTGCAGAATACGGTCCTCCAGCATATGATCGAAGTTCAACCTGATATCGTATTGACATTTCATGAGCGGTTGGGCGGTCACCCGGACCACTGCGCGATCGGATTGGCAGCAACAGCGGCTTATTATGAAGCGAAGCAATCGGGACATATTCCTGGATTGAATGGACTTTACTTCATCACATACGGAGATACGATGAAACAGCCGGAACGGTTCGGACTGTTACCGGAACAGATCGTAGGGGAAGACATCACAACAACTCGTTTGGAGAAGCTGCTTGCTTACCGTGCGCATCGGTGTCAATCCGAGATAGAACCGTGGGTTTGGCTGCCCGATGAACGAGCGATTGCAACGATGGGGAAGACCGAATATTTGATCCGTGACGACGGTACGTCTACGTTTACAATGCAGCTAGAGCGTTAATAATGTAGGATCAATAGGGGATAGGGGAGGGATAGGCTAATCATGACTGTGCCTGATCAAGACGCCAACCAGCTAAAAGAGCTGAAGAATATTATTCAACATACAATCTCGATGGAAATGAGAGTCAAGAATGAGGAAGTGGATGCTTTCTTGAAATGTATGGAAGGGTACGGATTCAAGTTCAAAAATTCATGGCCGTCCATGGAATTGCCTGAGTATACGGTTATCGATTTTTGGCAAAAAGAGCTTATCAAGTAAAGAGTTCCGGTGATGTTCATCCTTAAAGAGTCGTGCGGTTGCACGGCTCTTTTTCTTTTTCCACCACTAAGTTAAATAAWCAGTTCCATACACTTGTAAAATGTGGTAACATGAATACGAACGGTTGTTCTGTTATTTGTTGTTATTTTGTAAAAGCATAAGCGTTAGGAAGGAGTAAGAACGGTGACTGACCGGTATTCAGAAATAGACGAAGTGATCCAATATATTCATCAGCATATTTATGATCCGCTTCCACTTTCCCGATTGGCAAGTCATGCAGCCTATAGTCCTTACCATTTCGCGCGTATTTTCAAAGAAAAGATCGGGCTTTCTCCCTTATATTA
>NZ_JBFUIX010000245.1:0-3654 GCF_056401635.1 Paenibacillus sp. P4_E11
CGGTAAGTGCGACCGAACCGGCCGTTACTGGGGCGGTACGATGGCTATGAACGATACGGGCAAGCAAGGTGCTGTGTATAGTTTGGACACAGATATGACGTTGTTAGAACGGGAGGAGTTCGGCTCAGTGACTTGTTCGAATGGTATCGGTTGGAGTCCGGACAGTCGAACGATGTACTATATCGATACCCCTACATATGAAGTAATCGCATTTGACTTCGATGAAGCATCTGGTGGACTGTCCAATCGACGTATCGCGATTCATGTGCCGAAAGACTGTGGCTTCCCCGATGGGATGACCGTAGATGCGGAGGGAATGCTGTGGGTCGCACATTGGGGCGGATACCAGGTTACCCGCTGGAACCCGGAGACAGGAGAGCAGATAGATTCGGTTGCCGTACCCGCTCCTCTAGTCACTTCTTGCACGTTCGGTGGTCCGAATCGGGATGAGCTGTATATTACCTCAGCACGACATGGACTCTCCGCTGACGTGCTTGCTCGATATCCACTGGCCGGCGGGGTATTCCGAGTTAAGCCCGGCGTGAAAGGCTTACCGAACCATACGTTTGGGTGAGTCGCGGCAGGTGCAGGCGAGGAGACAGTACATATATTTAGAAAAGACCTTCATCCATTACGGATTGAAGGTCTTTTTTGTGCTGAATTAGATAGTGAATTTACTGAGCGACTCCTTGAGTGAGTTAGACAACTCCTCCAGCTTCTCAGATAAGCGGACGAGACCGCTGCTGATGCTGAGCTGTTCGGTGCTAAGGGAGGCAACCTCTTGGGAGGTCGCTGACGACTCCTCTGCTACGGCGCTCACATTGCTCATCGCATCGGACAGGACGGACTGCGATTCCTTCAACTGTTCGATCGAGCCCGTAACATCGCGAAGCTGTACGGAAAATCCAGTCACTCGATCCTGGACTTGCTTGAAGATTTCGTCGGTATACTTCACGGAAGATATTTGCTCTTGGAACAACGGATACGCTTCTGTTAAGACTGCTACCGTTTCCTTAATCTCATGCTGAATCGTATCTGTGATCTGAGCAACAACATCGATCGATTGCTTCGATTGGTCGGCCAGCTTGCGAATTTCATCGGCGACAACCATGAACCCTTTACCGGCTGCCCCGGCTCTAGCTGCTTCAATTGTAGCATTGAGTGACAATATATTGGTCTGCTTCGTCATGGTGTTCAGAACGTCTAATATTTTACGGATGGAGCGGGTGCTCTCTTGTAGCTTCTCTACCTTGCTGACCATGGAACGCGTCATTTCCTCGGTCGTATTCGTCTTGGTTATCAGCTCTGACATGTAGATCTTACCTTGATTGCTGGACTTCAACACTTCCGAGCTGGAAGCTTCCATCTGCTGGTTAGCTGCGACGACTTGATTAACCTTCGTGTTAATGTTGCTGGTGAGGTCGTTGCCGCGTTCGGCTTCCATGGCGAGACTGGACGCACCTGAAGCAATCTCTTCGGTTGCTACGGCAATTTCCTTCGCCGATAGCGCCGTTTTCTTGGATGCATCGGACAGCTCGGTTGCGGTGTCCAATACTTCCCGAGCGGAATCGTTCGTTTGGCGGACGAGATGCGTGATTTGATCCATCATCAGGTTGAAGCTATCACCCAACTGACCGATCTCGTCACGTCGGCCGGTGGACTTCATCCGTACGACCAGATTGCCTCGTGCACCTTCATTCATCAGGTTCCGCATCCTCACGAGCGGGGAGCCGATCATCCGCATGACCAATACACCAAGTGCGACGGCTACGGCTGCTGCGACCAAGACCATAACGATGGTCAGATTAGATATTTTCTTGGCGTCCTTCACTAGTTCTGCAACAGGCACATTACCAGTCAAATACCAGCCAGCGCGATTGATCAGATCATAGACGACCAAATTGTTGCTATTCTCCACTTCGTCTTCGAAGAAATTGGCTTCTTTCGCTTCTTTCTTCACATTCCCGATGATATCAATCGGATAATTAGTTTCCATACTTTCCGATTTCGGTGACCAGACCAATTTGTTATCAGCGCTGACAATCGCAGTCTGACTCCCTTCCCCGATGGTCAGACCGTTGAGAACGTCCTTAAGTGCGGTTTCCTTCACTTCAATGACTAATATACCTTCAATGTTGCTGGATTTAATGTTTCTAAGTACACGGGCTACAGCGAACGTATTAGAGGTAGTTACATACCCTGTTTTCATGGTAGGAAGCCATACTGCCTTGCCGTCTGCGTCCTTAACTGCTTTAAACCAAGGAGACGTGAAGACCGCTTCCTTCATGCTTGTGGACGATTTATAGCTGTCCGAATCAGGCGTCATCGGGATCAAATTCACATCCGCCAGCTTGCTATTGGCCATCACGTAGTTTTTCAAACGGTTGGCAACAGCTGATCCCGCCTGAAGCTTATCGAAAGCGCTCAACGACTTGTCCTTGTATTTGTTAAGATTATCGGCAATGATATCGTCCGACATCATTTGAACCGATATCGTTTCCAAGCTTTCTAGGAAGAAGTCCAGCTTATCTGATGACTGTACTATGGTCTGTAGAGAGGCATCGGATACTTTACCTGTAATGATATTCTTGGATATTTGTGTGGAGAGAATACCTACGACTACGACGATCGCGACTATGCTAATGAAGAATAACAAGAACAGCATAACGCCGACAGAGCGAATCGGATTTTGAAGCCTGACTTTCCCTTTCTCTTGCATTGGATCCGTGTTCGTCATTTGCCGCTTGGCTTGGTCGAAACTCCCTGTTAATCGGGAGAGCCATTGCGTCAACTTTTCTTTCATGAAAAGCCCACCTTTGTCAGTTTGTCTTTGCCAGTTCGATGTATACCGTATTCGACATGATTTTCCTTTTTCCTTTGTGAGGGGCTTGAAGATGGGGGAAAATATCGGAAAATCTTAACAATTAGTAATAAAGGCCTACGAACGAAAAAGGAAAAATACTCAGGTATTAGGTCTGAGGACATCGATTAGCTCAACATACCCAAAAAAACCTGACCGATGAACCGGTCAGGTTTTCTTAATAGAGTGAACTCTATTAACGTAAAGGCTTCGAATGGAGCTTACCTCAGATATAGGGTTACCCTGAGATGATGCGGACCATCCGATCTGCGAATGCTTCGGCAGATTCCAGTCCGGCCCAGAACATCTCCATTTCCGACTCAATCTCGCCGATCGTCGTGGGCTCCTCGAACATTTCACTTAAGAAGAAACAGTTCACGATCTGGTCGCCAATCAAGTTCAGCGAGCGAAGATCGTTTTCCTCCCAAGTTTGATTGTTGACGGTCAGACAAGAGAGGAACCCGGTCTGCTTACTCAGTGAGATTTGAAGCTCTGGATCCAAGGTATGTTCTATAAACTGCGCAGCGAGTTCGAAATCTGGACAATGACTTGGGATCATAAACCCGTTGGCCACAAGCATAGATGCTTTGACCGGACCGAATGGCAACGGAGCATATTTCGGCTCGAAAGGAATATCCTCATTGCTCCAGCCCGCCATTTCGATCGATGTCGTAAGCACCATTGCCGCCTTCTCACGAATGAACGCTTCGGAGTTCAAGCTGTTCGATGTCTGGTACAACGTAACGGCCCGTTTCCGGTAGAGCACATCGTGAAGAAACGACAATGTCTTAACC
>NZ_JBFUIX010000246.1:0-3647 GCF_056401635.1 Paenibacillus sp. P4_E11
GACCGGGAACATCATCCCTTCGAGTATGAACCAGCCGCTGCCCGCACAAATATAGCAGATTTCAAAATAGTCGTGGTATTGCATAGGGGTATACCACTTCTCACACCAAAACTTGCTGATGTACAGAAACGTATCGTAGCTGTCCGGAAAAGGCAGGTCATACCGGATCTCTTCCGGCAAATATTTGCTCGTCTTGCTCCCAGGGGCATCCATTTTAATCGCATGATGCTTATTATATATCGGCTTAGGCTTCATCGGCTTGTTCACCCTTTATCGGACCGTAATGGGCTTGGTTAATAAATTTCTGGGTTAGGCTGACACAAAAATTTTCAGATAGAGTTGGAAGATAAATGTTCTAGTCAATCGAATCACAAACCCCGAAACGGGTGCTTCAGTCGATTCGGGATAGTATGCTTTAGGCAACGTATATTTTTAATGATTTTATTATAGTAGGAGTACGTTATACTGGTTTACAGTGACACACATTAAATCGATTTCCGTCCAAATCATAAAAATGGAATAGAACTCGCCCCTGATGCTCCACGTGCCCCCCGAATTCGCCACACTTGACACCGTTATCTCTTAGAAAACGATGATATGTAAAAAAAGCATCTCTATTTTTGACAAACATAAGCGGACGAATTGGTCCATCTTTGTCACCTGTAAATGCGTTGTTAGGAAGCTCTTCGAGAATCCAGTACATCGTCGCTTTTGGCGACATATGTTCTTGCAAGGCCATGACCAAGTAACCGTCCTCGGTATGATCCTCGACAATGCCCATGCCAATAAACTCCATGTACCACTTTGACGCCTGTCGTAGATCTCTTACACCGATTCGAATATAGGAAGGTTTAAAGATTTTATTCTTTAATGTCTCATCTTCTCTTGCAGTGAGTCTTGTTCCTTCCACAGGCTCCCAAAAATCAAAGTATTGTGTACCATTGGGGCCAACATAAATGTCAGTCACTCGAATTTCGTTTTCGCTAAAAAAGGCATGTACATTTAGTAATTTTCTTGTTCTCCAGCACCAACGGATGTTAGAATCAATATTCCTTTCTGCATAATGAAATGGAAGCTTTTCGGTAGTGAAAACGGAGTTTATCCAAGTCCCATATCCTAGATGAGACATTCTTCCCTTCACTGCTCGCTGATCCGGCCACCATGCTTCTTTTCGTTTAGCTTCCCATCCGAGAAAATTCACATACCAAGCAATAGCTTGATCGTGATTATTCCATAACACATCAATCTCTCCGCCATCATAGAACAATGCAGGCACTGATTCAGATTTCACAGTTTGAATAAATGTCATAAAACGCCGCTCCTTTATTCAGTATTGTAATAAGTATTCCTTAGGGATGCCTCTTTCTCCTCTTATATAGATGATGACAGCAATAGGGTAAAATCGGTGGGGGATTAGTGATATTAACATATTTTCATAAATTGGCCGACAAGAACAAGGAGTAACCCAAAATAAGAAATGTTAAACGATAAAATTTCTCTTTTTATATAGGGATTTCGCCTTTATTCTTGATAGAAGACAAAAGAGCAATTCCTGTTATGTGCCTGAGGGAATAAATGGCACGGGGAGGAGAAAACCATAATTGAAACCAATCATTCAACTACTGCATTTTGGCTATCATCAGGCGATGAGCTGCATATTTCCAGTTGCGATCTTTGGAACCTTAGCTCTCTCTAACGTAATAGTGGTACCTTTCATTCATCGTTATGATGCCATTCTACTTATACTGCTTGGAGTGCAATACTTCATGTACCGCAGCGGTTTAGAGACACGGGATGAAATTAAAGTAATCTGTGTATTTCACATTATTGGATTGTTGCTGGAGTTATATAAGGTATGGATGGGATCATGGTCATATCCTGAGCCTGGGTTTACAAAGTTGTTCGGTGTTCCGCTCTATAGCGGATTTATGTATGCAAGTGTAGCAAGCTATATGTGTCAGGTATGGCGGAGACTGCGGATGGACATGACCGGCTGGCCTGGGCTTAGGTATGCGGTGCTGTTAGGAGGAGCCATCTATTTCAACTTTTTCACACATCATTTTATTCCCGATTTTCGTTGGTGGTTGACGGCACTTGTGTTTATTATCTTCAGGAAAACACGGATCATATATCGGGTACGGACTACAACTTATCGAATGCCCTTAACACTCGCTTTTATCATTGTAGGTTTTTTCATCTGGTTGGCAGAAAATATAGCCACATTTTTTGATGCTTGGAAATACCCTGATCAGCAGCAAACCTGGCAACTTGTTAGTTTCAGCAAGATCAGCTCGTGGTTCCTGCTAGTAATCATTAGCGTCATCATCGTTGCCCAACTTAAAAATGTTAAAGCTAGAAGAATGGAGGCATTACAAAAGTGAGGAAGAATATGAATATAGTTCTTACAGGTATGTCTGGAGCAGGCAAAAGCACTTTAGGTGTGTTGCTTGCAAAAGCTTTAGGTATGGATTTCGTGGATACAGATCTTGTTATACAACAACATGAAGGTCGGCTGTTACAAGATATCATTGATAATGAGGGTATCGAAAAATTTCTCGAGGTCGAAGAAAAAATTGTATCTGAATTGCAACTGAAAAATAGCATTATATCTACAGGTGGAAGTGTTGTATATTCAGAAAAAGCTATGAATGTCCTTAAACAGAGCGGACAGATTATTTATTTACATGTCCCATATGAAGAAATTAAAAGGAGACTAATAAACATAACAACCAGAGGCATTGTAATAAAGAAAGGAAATAGTCTTAAGGACGTTTACGAGGAAAGAGTTCCTCTATACATGAAGTATAGTGATAAAACTCTTGATTGCTCAAATAAGGATATAGAACATTGTGTTAGTGAAATTATAAAGAAAATACAAGAAGATCATTGCGATAATTCAAACGTAAACGATAGTTGAGTGAGGAGGAGTAGTTTGCTTGAAGCTGATGCGTTCGGCATTGGGAATGGAAGATTTTTGTCGAGATTGTTCATTTGTGTTAGAATGAATGAAAAAACTTGAGGTGCAGTTATGCTTCCCCTGCAAAGAAAACAAGCGCTTTTGGACTTTTTGTCGCATCGCGGCGCGGCGACAATGAAAGAATTAAGCGACCATTTCGGGGTGTCGGAAATGACGATCAGACGCGATCTGAACACGCTGGAGCATGAGAGCCGAGTGACGCGTTCGCACGGCGGCGCGGTCTATCTCGGCGCCGTATCTTCAATCGAAGAGCCGGACGCAGCCTCCAAGCAAGCACGCAACGGCGACGTCAAAGACCGTTTGGCAGCCTATTCGGCTGAACGATTCGTGCAGGACATGGACGTGCTCATTCTGGAGAACGGAACTACCGTCTCCCGTATGACGGAGTTTCTCGGCGCTTATCCCCAACTGACCGTTTTGACGAATGGGCTCGATACGCTGAGCCTTTTCCGACCGCTCGTAACGGAAAGACGGTCGATTATTTCCTGCGGCGGCATGCTTCGCGAAGTATCGGGCACTTTCGTCGGCCCTCTCGCCGAAGAATTTTTTGGACGCTACCATGCCGACACTCTTTTTATATCCGCATTGGGTTATACGCCTGCAAATGGCTTCACCGATCCCAACCTGCTGGACACACAAGTCAAGAAAGCCATGATTCGAGCTGCCAAGA
>NZ_JBFUIX010000247.1:0-3626 GCF_056401635.1 Paenibacillus sp. P4_E11
AATGTTGTTCTCACCGCTAAAATTCAATCATAGGAACCATATTTCAACAACGGTCGGAATCTCCTTCCATGCCCTCCCCGCGCGCCCAACTGAATGCCTACGCCAGAGCACCGTTCGGGAAGCGGACCGGTTTTTTAATTGTTCTTATGCCCGGAAACGTCATAAGAAAAGAGTGCGATTGCAGGAAATTCGGGCCGTCGGTATAGTCAGGGTTAACAATTCGCAAAGAAAGTGAGCTAAGAAGATGAACACGAAACCAACTGCGATGAGCCCACCCAACCGTGCAGCCAAATCGATGCAAGATCAGACGATTCCGATCTCCAAGCGGAGTCTGTTGATCAGAATGAAGAGAGACAAGTATTTATATTTCCTAGCGCTTCCCATGATTGCGTTCTTCATTCTTTTCAAATATGTGCCCATGTGGGGCGTGATCATCGCCTTTCAGAACTATTCGCCGGTCAAGGGGGTGCTGCATAGTTCATGGGTCGGATTCGAGCACTTCCAGCGATTTTTCTCGCATGATGACTTTTGGCTGCTGCTGCGCAACACGATGGCTATGAATATTTTGAACCTGATTTTCTTCTTCCCACTGCCCATCGTGCTGTCACTCATGCTGAACGAGCTTGGCAGCGAGAAGTATAGACGAGTCGTGCAATCAATCATCTATTTGCCTCACTTTCTATCCTGGGTCATCATCATCGGAATCTGCTTCCTGTTGATGTCATCTGACGGTGTGTTTAACAAGTTGCTGGTAATGGCGGGGCTGGAGAAGTTTGATTTTCTGACGAACCCGAATACGTTCTGGGGAATCTTGACGGTGCAGTCCATATGGAAGGAATGCGGGTGGGGGACGATTATATTCTTGGCCGCCATCGCAGGTGTGGACACGCAGTTGTATGAAGCCGCACGAATGGACGGAGCGGGAAGGCTGAGACAAGCCTGGCATATAACGCTGCCCGCGATTCGGGGGGTGGTCTACATTTTGTTGATTCTAAGAATCGGACATCTGATGGATGCGGGTTTCGAACAAGTGTTTCTGATGATGAACGGGGCTGTGGCAGAGGTTGCAGAAGTGTTCGACACGTATGTGTACCGTAACGGTATTCGCCAAGGACAATTCAGCTACAGTACAGCGGTGGGATTATTCAAATCCGTTGTTGGTTTACTGCTGATCATAGGTGCGAACCGATTAGCCAAACGGTTCGGTGAAGAAGGTTTGTATTAGATCCTAGATGCTTATCAGAAGGAGGATGACTATGAAGTCCCGTTTAGCAGATCGAAGCTTTAATGTCTTGAACATAACACTTCTTGCGATTATATCGATCATCACGATTTTCCCCATTTATTATGTATTCGTCGTGTCATTTACCGATCCGGATGAGTATTTGACCAAGGGGCTTGTCTTGTTCCCACAGCACTGGTCTCTCAAATCCTATCAATATTTACTGTCGAATAATGCCTTCATCCGGGCTTCCAGTGTTAGCGGATTTCTTGCGACAGTTGGTACGTTGCTAAGCTTGGTCGTCACAGCGGCTGGAGCTTATGCCCTATCCCGTAAAAGACTGGCCGGCCGCAAGCTGATGCTGATGCTCATCCTGCTGACGACCTTATTCCAGCCGGGGCTCATTCCCCCCTACCTGTTGATGCGTGATCTTGGACTCATTAATAGCATATGGGCGCTGATTTTGCCTGCCTTGACAAGCGGGTGGTACGTGATCCTGATGAAAGGGTTCTTCGACAGTATTCCGGAGAGTCTGGAAGAAGCCGCGACGATTGATGGTTATAGTGATATCGGCATCTGGTTCAGGATCATCTTGCCACTTTCGCTGCCTGCTATGGCTGCTTTTGGTTTATTTTATGCAGTAGCCTACTGGAATACATTTTTTGCAGCAGTGCTTTATATCAACAATCCGGTCAAATGGCCGCTGCAGATCTTGCTGCAGACATTGCTCATCGATTCTTCATCGACGGCTTCAGGTGATCTAGCCCAAGAGCTGGCTTCGGAGCAGAGGCTTCCTTCCGAGACGTTGAAGATGGCAGCCGTCGTGATCGCTACTGTACCGATTATGATTGTTTATCCGTTCCTGCAGAAGCATTTTGCCAAAGGGGCTATGGTCGGCTCTGTAAAAGGATGAAAGAGGATGCCGCTCGTCGGCAGACTTTCATGTCATATATAGCTTATACTATGAAAGGGTGAGCCAAATGAGAAACAAGAAGAAAGCGCTGACAATGATTACGCCTCTAATGCTGACAGTAGCGCTAGTAGCATCCGCTTGCGGGAAGAGTGGGGAAGAACCAACGGTTGCGGGCAAGGAGGGGACATCAAGTCCAACTCCCAAAGCATCAGCTCCGCCAACGGACATCAGCGTAATGTTAATTCAATTCACGCCGGAGTCCTTGCCTGCTGACAATCCGATCCTGAAGGAGATCGAGAAGCGCACGAACACGAAGCTGAAGATTACATGGGTTCCCAAAAACAATTTCGATGAAAAAGTAAGCGTTACCTTAGCGGCTGGCGACCTTCCAGACATGATGCAGATCAATTCGGTCTTCGCTCCCTTGGTGAAGCAAATGGCTAAGGAAGGCGCATTCTGGGACATCACGCCGTATATCAAGGATTATAAAAACTTATCTGCACTGCCGAAGGATACATGGGAGAACTCCCGCATTTACGGAAAGAACTATGGAGTTCCACGGGTTCGTCCGTTGGATGGCGGCGGCGGTCTGCCTATGATGCGTATGGATTGGCTGAACAAGCTGAATCTGAAGATGCCGGAAACGATGGATGAGCTGTACACCGTATTGAAGGCGTTTGCGGAGAAGGACCCGGATGGCAATGGCAAAGCGGATACGATTCCATTTGCCGGCGAAGTCACAACGGAATCTATGGGAAGGCTGGCCTTTGTGGAGCAGGTGTATAATGGGGCTGGAACGTGGAAGCTGAAGAATGGTAAGCTCGCTCATACCGCGCTCGAGCCTGGTAGTCGGGATGCGCTTCTCTGGTTGAGCAAAGCTTACAAGGAAAAGCTGCTCGATCCTGATCTGGCCATTCGCAAATCGACTCAGACCGAAGAGTTGATCATGACAGGCAAATCCGGCGCTACATCCGGCGCTTTGAATGCTACGTGGAAATATGCGGAACCGCTGCGCAAAGCAGTGCCTGAGGCCGACATCGCCCCCGTCACTTATCTCATTGGACCAGATGGCAAGTTCTCCATTAAAGAAGGCGGGTTCGCAGGAATGTTCGTCATTCCGAAGCGGGTGCCTGAAGCGAAGATGAAGCAAATTCTGGCTTTCATGGATTACGGAACATCCGAAGAAGGAGCGGATCTCGCTAACTACGGATTCGAGGGGACGCATTACACGAAGAAGGACGGGTTTATTAATTCTACAGAACAGGCTACTAAGGATATGGTTGCATCCAACGTACTTGGACAAATGTTCACGAAGTTCGAAAAATATTCTCGCGCATTCCTGACTGGCGTTCCAAAGGATATGTACGATCGAAACGTAAAGGTAATTGATGAACGGGCCAAGATCAGTGTTTCCGATCCTTCGATCGGGTTAGAATCCGAGACGTATCTGAAGGTAGGAAAAGATTTTGACAAAAAGCTGCAGGATCTGAA
>NZ_JBFUIX010000248.1:0-3619 GCF_056401635.1 Paenibacillus sp. P4_E11
CAAGTGAATGGTAGGGAACCGATAGTATGGTTATTAGAACTGACACGATTTCCTTATTAAAGCTAATCCGACTTCAGAAGCTTCGGGATCATAATCCGCACAACCGTGCCATAATCGGTACGGCTCGTAATGTCCAGCCCATAACTTGGGCCATAGTGAAGCCGGATTCGACTGTTCACATTGGCTAGCCCGATGCGGTGATGGCTGTTTTGCGAAATGTTCATCTTCAGCTCCTCAAGCTGTTGATCAGACATTCCCGGTCCGTTATCTGTTACGGATATTTCGATTTGCGAGACGAGATCCCTACACGCCACATCAACTTGTACAACATCTGTGTTGCCTTGAGTCGCATGCTGAAATACATTTTCCAATATGGGTTGCAGCAGCAGTTTAATAACTTGGCTGTTCCTGGCCCCTTCGTCCATGTGCCAGCTGCAGGAAATACGGTCTTTGAATCGATAGCTCATGAGCGTAACATATGTACGGGCATAGGATAGCTCTTCCATAACGGTCACCTTGACCGTCGGTTGACTAATGCTATAACGGAACAATCGGCTCAATAGTCCGATCATATCGACTGCTCGCTCCTTCTCGTCTGACTCTACCAGGTTCACAATCTTCTCAAGTGTGTTGTATAGAAAATGTGGATGAAAATGCGCTTGCAGGGCGAGTATTTCCGTATCCCGTTTCTCATACTCCAGACGAAGCTGTTTTTTGCTTGCCAAATAAGACTCCTCCACCAACGTCTCGATGCGCTCCATCATACTATTGAAGGCAATCTGAAGCTGGTCCACTTCATGAATGCCGTAAGAAGGGACTGACTGGACGGCTGCAATACGACTTGGATCGCTCTCCCCTGATAGAACCCCCAATCGGTTGAGTGGACTTAGCAAGTACCGCGACATGAAGAAGGAGAATAGAACGACCAGCAAGAGCACGATAATCGCGATGTAGATATCGTCATACAGCAATGTATCGGTCTCCTTGGCTACCAAATCATTGTTGAGGGTAGCCATTAACGTCCACGGGGTGCCTTGAATCGGCTCGGTGAAATAAAGAGGCTTGTCCCTACCCCTCCGACCCTCTTCATGTTCAAGTTGAGAGATGTCGGCGGAGAGCCCGATCATACTTGGATTCGGATGCGACCAAATGATGTCGCTGCTATCCTTGATGAATACTTCCCCACCGTACTGACGAAAATCGGCATAAGCTTGGAGTAAATAAGTCGCATCGAGGTCCAGCTTCATATAGCCGACTGAATAATCAATTGGTTCTCCTGTGAATTGAAAGATAGGCCTAGTCAGACTGGCAACCGTCCCTCCCGACGTATCCCGCTCTCTCCAGAAGATCGGGTACTTGCGATTGACGGCCGTCGTTTCTTCGAACAACTCCGTTACCATCGGTRCCTTCCTCTTATTATCACTGGAGAACACAAGCTCATTGCGTCGCGTATACAATCGAATTTCGTCTTGTCCCATACTAAGTCGGTTATCGTCGTAGGCCAATTGCTGCAACGTGTCCGGATTACGTTCTGCCGGATTGACCACATATTCTCTTATCAGCATATCGCTCGCCAATCGGGATAACACTTGTTCCTTCGCTCTCAAATATAACTCCAACCGATGTGCCGTGTTCTGGAATACGGTCGTATATACGGCCTTGCTTTCTTCCAGCACAATCTTGGACGTTTGGGCATAAAAGGCCACTACGAATACCGTAACCGGCAATAACACCGTGATCAACAAATACAAGAACATGCGATCCCGCAAAGGCAGCCAGCGGATATTCCGAGACGTAGCCTGCTCGATATGAATACGGTCTCCCCACTCCTCGACTTGCTTCATCTGACCGATCAGCTTCTGAACTGGAAGCCATATCCCCCTCGCCATTAATCGGGAACAACAATAGGCAAGCAGTAAACATCCGATCAAGGCGTATACCGTAAGCTTTCCGATACTACTGCGCTGCTTCGTCTTGAACGTTTGCCTATCCATGTAAGCCAGTCGGATTCCTTCAAAGCCTATGTCGCGATAATTGATCTTCCCTTCCGTGGGGGTTGCTTGCATAAGTTTCAGTGAATCACCTACAAAGATAGTGACCCCCTGCTTATTCAGCAGGGCGAGATTAGCGGAATCCGCCAGTTGGGATTGGAAAATGTGCGTATCCAATAACATAACAATAATTCCATATCGATTACCGGAGGAGTCCGTTAAATTGGAAGCCATAAGATAGTCTTGCTTTAATTCCTTCTCCGCCTTCTCCAATCGGGTTGTATCCATTTCATTCTGATCGCGTTGCAGAAGTGGAGTCGGGTCTCCGGATGAAGAGAAGACAACAGAATCACTCGCTATACGCCCGGAAAATCCGTCCAGGAAGAAATCGAAGTACGTTTTATCGGAGCTATAATGTGTCTTGGGTGTAACTACGATCAAGTTACGGATAAAATCATTATCGCGCTTCACATTGTAAAGCAATTCCTCCAAATTTGTAGAGAGTGCCACTTTGGCGTAGTCATCCGTCTGTTCCGCCTCCAGATCACGAACGTAACGAACCAAACGATCGTTCTGACGAAGAACATCCAGTGTTTGACGCGCCTCATCGAAGGTTCTGCCAATATCGGAAGTGATTTGGTCGATCCGGAAGCGATTGACGACATCCATTTTATCACCGATAAAAGTTGCCGTTTTGTTATACATCAAGCTGCTTATGATCAGAAGAAGAATAATTACAGCGGCCAAAGAAAACAGCAGCAAAAAATTCCGGAACCGCAAGGTCGGCTTCATTCGATTCTCACCCGTATGCGATAAGCTAGCGGGGTCATGCTGGTCGCCTTCCGGAACAATTTATTGAAATGCGATAGGTTCTGAAATCCGACCATATAAGCAATTTCGTTGATCATATGATCCGAACCGAAAATCAACTCCGATGCTTTTCGGATCCGTACCTCGTTCACATAATCAATGAAATTCATGCCGCTTTCCTTCTTAAATAATGAACTGAAATATTTGGCGTTCAAGTGCATCGTCTCCGCCATATCCTCCAATCGGATTTTCTCCGCATAGTTCGTGTCGACAAATTTCTTCGCTTCCATCACATAGCGGTTAGGAGCCACCCTGGATAGGCGTTTGATCTGAAGGGATGCACGTTCCAATTGTTCCGCAAACCATTGCTTGAGTTCTAGTAAAGTGCCGGCCTGCAGCACCTTTTCCAAGGCTTCCGCTTTGTTGAAGCCTGGCATGTCTGGGTGGATCTCCTTGATTCTTAAGTCCAGCAAAAACATAACCTCTGCGCAATGCATGCGGACATCAACCATACGGTAACGCTCACGACTCTCCAGCCTCTTGAAGAAAATCGTCGTATTAGCTTGAACCCGGTCAAGCTCCTTATGGATTACACAATCGACCATTGTATTCATCACGTCTGCCAGAGGCTCATTATGGGTTTCTTTGATATCCGTGCCAAGATCTTGTCGAAACAACACCTCGTCAGATCTATGTATAGAATGGAAGCTGCCCGCGTAGACCGCTTCTCCATAGGACTGTGCAATACCGTGCCACCCATGGACCAAGTTTCCTACCCCAACCGTAACTCCTTGGCTGTCAATGCCGAGACTTTCCAT
>NZ_JBFUIX010000249.1:0-3618 GCF_056401635.1 Paenibacillus sp. P4_E11
GGATTCGAGTGCTTCTTGTCGAACAACATGAAGGAGATAGCTTGGAACAAATTGCTAATGAATGCCGTCATCAATCCGCTCACCGCCATCCTTCAGTATCGCAACGGGCAGTTGCTCGACTCAGAGCCGCTAATGCCGCTTATGCGTACTCTGTATGAAGAAGGCGTTCTCGCGGCCCGCTCTCATGGAATTAGCATCCAGGATGACTTATGGGAACAACTGCTTGAGGTTTGCCGCAAGACGGCTACTAATCATTCCTCTATGCTGCAGGATTTGACCGCAGGACGGACAACCGAGATCGACTGGTTGAACGGAGCGTTGTTGAATGCAGCCCAAGCGCACGACATCCCCATGCCTGCTAATGAGACGGTGTACCGACTGATCAAATCATTGGAGAAGCGGTAATATAAGCGGGACGGCATCTATCCTGGCGTGACGGAGCGGTGATGCAGTGGAAGCTTTTACGAATTTATGGATTCATCTATATGCGATTACTGCGTTTGTTCCTTTTTTGTGGTTTTTTATTTTGTGGATCGTTGTTTACTTGAAGACTAGAGACAGCAAACGAGCGACGAAGCTGGCTATGGATGTCACCACGTTGCTCCTGATCGGTTCCGTGTCTTCTATGTACACCATTATTTTTCATAATAACTTCGGATTTTTCATGATCTTATTGTTTTTTCTGATCGGCTACGGACTAATTGGTAACTATCAATACCGGCTTCGAGGCGCGGTCAAGCATATCAAGATTATTAGATTGCTTTGGAGAGTCGGGTTTTTCTTACTTAGTGCGGTCTACTTCCTACTCCTCATAATCGGAATTATTATGAAGATGATGGATGTCTAGCAACCATATATAGTGAAAGGAGTTCTTGCGATATGCCGGTGCACAATATGATGGAGGATATCGTTAAAAATTGCCTGAATGATTTGGTATCCCACAATCCTGAATTTGCTTCTCTGGAAGAGAAGAAGTTGTTCGATGTGATGGCTCTCGCCTTGAACAAACTCCCCCCGAAGTATGTCTCAACTCAACGTGGAGAAATGTTCGCCAAGACTCAACTGCGTGCGCAGGTGGAGACAGACGTCTACCGTGAGCTTACCCATGCGATTGAGCGAGTCATGACGACGGAGTAGTTGTTTGTACATGAAAATCTATACTGCAGCCTTTTCCTGTGAGGGAAGGGCTGCAGTTTTTTTATGCGAATTGAGATGCATAGTTATGTAAATATTAGGCACATTATAGACGAAGGTCAATATTTTCCCCCTAATTGATCAATATTGTACGTGTATTTTGAGGGCGTGAAGCGATATATTAAATTTCGTATGGAAGAAGTATAGAGAGAAATAAAATTACATGTCAGGAGGAACAACGATGTTTAAGGGGTTCAATAAAAGTGTAATCGTTTTCACGAGTGTTGTATTGCTTATGGGAACGGTGCTCGCAGCCTGCGGTAAAAAAACAGAAGGCGGAGCAAGCAATCAAGTATTTAACATGATTCTGGGGTCCGAACCGCCATCCATGGATCCAGGACTTGCCCAAGACAACAACTCCTCCACAGTTCTGCGTCCGATGTATGAAGGACTGTCCCGTATGGATGAGAAGGGGGAAGCTAAGCCAGCTGCCGCCGAGAAGTGGGAAGTATCCAAGGACGGCTTGAAATATACATTCAATCTTCGTAAAGATGCCAAATGGTCCAATGGCGATCCAGTGAAAGCAAGTGACTTCGTATTTGCCTGGAAACGCGCTTTGGATCCGGCATTTGCAGCACCTTATGCGTATCAGCTGTATTACATCAAGAACGCTGAGGAATACAACACGAAGAAAATTACCGATGCGAATCAGATCGGTGTCAAAGCAGTCGATGATTATACACTTGAAGTTGAGCTGAAATCCCCGACTCCATAMTTTGAAGGTCTAGTGTCGTTCTACACTTACTTCCCATTGAATGAGAAGCATGTGAAGGCGAACCCTAAGTTTGCTGCTGAAGCAAGCACCATGGTTACTAATGGACCTTTCTTAATCAAGGAATGGAAGCATAATGATGCGATTACGTTGGTGAAAAACGACAATTATTATAATGCAAATGACACGAAGCTGACGACTGTCAATATGAAAATCCTGAACGATGCCAACACGCAATTGCAGATGTACAACTCTGGTGAGTTGGATTGGGTTGGCCGTCCAGTGGGTGAAATTCCAACCGATAAACTTCCATCGCTTAAGGCCGACAAAAACTTCGGTCTGCAAGTGAAAGGGATCGCTTCGACGTACTACTATGAATTCAACACGAAAGCTGCTCCATTCGATAACGTCAAAATTCGTAAAGCATTCTCCATAGCGATTGACCGCAAAGCGATTGTGGACAAGGTAACGCTGGGTGACCAAATTCCGGCCTTCGGCTTCGTGCCTCCTGGAATCAAGGGCGAGAAGAAAACATTCCGTGAAGAAGTGAAAGATACAGACTATTTCAAGGAAGATTTGACCGAAGCCAAGAAATTGCTGGAAGAAGGATTGAAAGAAAAGAACTTGACCAAGCTTCCAACGGTAACGATGATCTACAATACAAGCGAAGGTCACAAGAAAATTGCTGAAGCTGTTGTAGATATGTGGAAGAAGAACCTTGGTGTTGACGTGAAGCTGGAAAATCAGGAATTCGGCGTTTATATCAAGAACCGTCAGTCTGGTAACTTCCAAGTAGCACGCGCTGGTTGGGGAGCCGACTATAACGATCCGATGACTTATATCGATCTGGTAATGACGGGCGGCGGAAACAACAACTCGAAGTATTCGAATGCTGAATACGACAAGCTTGTCAAGGAAGCCCTGAACACTCAGGATGAGAAGAAACGTATGGAAGCTATGGCGAAGGCTGAGAAAATTATGATTGGTGAAATGCCAATCATCCCGATCTACTACTACACAGGGATATGGGCACAAAAATCGTATGTGAAAAACGTGTTTATTGACTATAAGGGCGATATTGACTTCACCAAAGGTTATATCGAGAAAAAATAAGGTCGTTGCTACAAAGCGGTTCGGGGTATATGAACGTTTATATACTCCGGACCTTTCTGATCATGTAGGAGGTGCTGCGGTGATTCGATTTGTTTTGCGAAAGCTTGTCTTTGTTCTCGTCTCCTTGTTCGTTCTGGCGACGGCTACTTTTTTTCTGATGAAGGCCATACCTGGCGATCCGTTCTTGTCCGAGAAGATGCCTTCACCTGAGATCAAAGCGAATTTGATGGCCTATTACGGTCTGGATAAGCCTATCGGGGTGCAATACCTGAACTATATTAAGCAAGTCGCCTCATTCGATCTGGGCGTTTCTATGAAGTGGCAGGGACGTACGGTTAACGGCATTGTACAAGGGTCATTCGGTAACTCGTTAAAGTTAGGGCTGTGTGCCATCGTGGTGGCTGTAGCTGTAGGGGTAGCTCTTGGAACAATTGCAGCTCTTCGCCACCGTCGGTTGCTGGACAATTTGGCGATGATTATTGCGGTTCTGGGTGTTGCCGTACCTAGCTTCGTAATGGCGACCCTGCTTCAATTCGTGTTTGCAAGCAAGTTCCATTGGTTCGATGTGGCCGGCTTGAACGATCCGATGGATTATGTGC